>JAISMQ010000179.1 GCA_031276685.1 Treponema sp.
TCGGGCCGCTATGCCGTCCCGCGCTGCCTCATCGCTTCGTAGAGGAGTACGCCTGCGGCGACGGAGACGTTAAGGGATTCGATACGGCCGCAGGAGGGGATGGAGACCATGCGGTCGCAGTGTTCCGCCAGCAGCCGGGAGATGCCCGCCCCCTCGGCCCCCAGGACCAGGGCGGTCCGGCCCCGCAGTTCAACCGTGTGGACCGGATCGCCGTCCATGTCCGCGCCGTAGATCCAGAACCCCGCGTTTTTCAGGTCTTGGGCGGCGCGGACCAGGTTGGCCGTTTCTGCGGCGGGCACCCAGTCCGCCGCGCCGGCGCTGGTCCGGGACAGCGCTTCGGCGTGTTTGGCGCTTCGGCGATCCCGGCTTATCACCAGATCCACGCCGAACTGGTCGCAGGAACGGAGGATGGCCCCGTAGTTGTGGGGATCCGTAATCTCGTCCAGGATCAGAACCAGGACGTCTTTTTTGTCCCCCAGGCCCCCGATAAATTCGTCCAGGCTTATGTCCGCCTGCGGCCCGGCGTCCGGTATTTCCAGGGCGATGCCCCGGTGATCCGCCGCCAGGCGGTCCAGGTCGTAAGTCCCGACCCGGTCCACCCGGACCTTGAACCGGGAGGCAAGGGACAGAATCTCCCGGGCCCGCGGCCCCGCCTTGGCAAGCAGGATGGAGCCGTGGGGTTTGCCGGATTTGATCCGTTCCTCAATCGCGTGAAAACCCGTTAGGTAGGCCATGCTGGGGCTGTTATTTGACCACGCCTTTTTTCAGAATAATATTGGCGTAGAGGGCCTGTTCCCCGGTAGCTATGGCGGCGTAGGCGGCGGCGCCCCGTTTGTAAAATTCAAATTTGTCGATGTTCTGAATCTGGATGCCCGGCTGGTGGGTTTCTATGATCTTCCGGTAATTGTCCCAGATGGTGGGGACGTATGGATCCCCCGGCCGCACCTGCATCAGAATTACCGGATGGTCCACGTAGCTGTCCAGGGGCAGGTAGCGGAGTATCACATCCAGCAGTTCCGGTATGCCGTAGCCATCGTACCTTATAAGCCGTTCGGGATGCCCCAGGCGGGGGTAGTTGCCGTCGCACAGTAGCAGCTCGTCGCCGTGGCCCATTTCCATCAGGGTCTTCAAAAGATCCGGCCCCAGAATTGCGGGAATACCTTTTAGCATAATTTCCTCCTCGTGTTATATCAGAGGCTGTCCCAAAGCGTGATTTTTGGGATAGCCCGTTAGTCCCAGAGATCTTCCCAGCCGCCGGCGCCTTCCCACAGAAAAACCTGCCCTTTGATAAGCCGGCAGTTTTTGTCGGCCTTGGCGATCGCCAGCATTTCCGCATCGGTCAGGGGGTCTTCAATAATCGCACAAAGATTGGCGCGGTAGTTCTTTTCGTGTACGGAAAACGGAATGGGTATCTGCCCCCGTTGGACCGCCCATTTAAGGCACACCAGGGCGGGGTGTATGCCGTGGGCGCGGGCGGCGGCTTCTACTTCCGGCAGTTCCGTATCCACTACGTCACCGGGGCTCCGGTCCCGGCCGGGCCGGTTGGGGGATCCCAGGGGGCTGTAGCCGATGGGCTGTATGTTCCGCTCTACGCAGTACCGGAAGAGCCCGGTCTGCTGGAAAGAGGGGTGCAGTTCCATTTCCACAAGGGCGGGCATGATCCGGCAGTGGGGAAGGACCGCCTTCATCTTGGAGACGGTCATGTTGGACATGCCGATATAGCGGGCCAGCCCCATGTCACGGATCTTTTCCATTTGCCGCCAGACTTCCAGGTAAGAATCTGCGGAAAAGGGGACCGAGTCGGGGTTGCGGGCGTCCCCGTCGCAGCCCGGGGCGTGGTAATTGGGGAAGGGCCAGTGGACCAGGTAGGCGTCCACATAGTCAAGCCTAAGATCTTTTAGGCTTCGGGCCAGGGAAAGCAGCACGTCGCCCCGGCCGTGCATGTCGTTCCAGACTTTGGAGATGACGAAGATCTCCTCCCGCTTGACAACGCCTGCGGAAAAGGCCTCGTCAAAGACCTGGCCGATCCGGTCTTCGTTACCGTAGACCGAGGCGCAGTCGAAAAGCCGGTACCCGAAACGCAGGGCCCCGGCTACGGCTGCGGAAACCTCTTCCGGGCCGTAAAGGTCGGAGCCGAAGGTCCCCATCCCGATGCGGGGTATCCGCCCGCCCGGAAGCACGCAGTAGGGTACGCGCCGGGGGTCTACACTGTCTGGCGTCATGCTGTTTCTCCTCGATTGGAAGGTGGGGGTCTACCCCCGGGATTTTTTACTATACCGGATAGTACGCCTGTTATGCCAGATCGTAGGTCTGGCCATAACGGGCAATTTCTACCTGGGGGAAACCGTGTTCCGCCAGGTGTTTCTTAAAGGCCCGCTGGGCGTCACGTTCGCCGTGGACCAGGAAGATCGTTTTAAGCCGGGACGTGTCAAGGCTTTTTAGCCACTGCAGGGCTTCCGCGTAGTCGGCGTGGGCGCTGAAGGCGTTGATCTCCTCAACTTCGGCCCGGCGCTTGAACCACTGGCCGTGGATCTTCAGATCCGTCAGCCGGTCCCGGATCCGCCGCCCCAGCGTGTTTTCCGCCATGTAGCCCACCAGCAGAACGGTGGTCCGGGGATCGGCGATGTTGTGGATCAGGTGGTGCTGAATACGGCCCGCCTCGCACATGCCATCGGCGGAAATGATGATAAGGGGCCCCTTGTGGTCGTTAAGGGCCTTGGATTCATCAACGCTGGTGGTAAAGTTAAGGCTGTTAAAACCAAAGGGGTTTTTGTGGTGCTTGATAAAGGCTTCTTTGATTTCTTCATCGTAACATTCGGGGTGTACCTGGAAGATGGTGGTGGCGTTGGTTGCCATTGGCGAATCAACGTAGATGGGGATCTCCGGGATAAGCCCGTCGTCTACCAGTAGGTGGAAGTAGTAGACCAGCTCCTGGGTGCGCTCGATGGCGAATGAGGGGATAAGGATCTTTCCCTTCTGCTCCACGCAGCGCGCGGCGATTTTGGCAAGCTTGCCTACCGCGTCATCCTTGGTACCGTGAAGGCGGTCGCCGTAGGTGCTTTCCAGCACGATGTAATCCGGCGCCGGGGGGATGTCCGGATCGCGGATAATGGGTTTCCCCTTGCGGCCCAGATCGCCGGTGCAGAGGATGTTGGTCGTTGTGCCGTTTTTTTTTACCGTGACGGAGGCCATGGCGGAACCCAGGATATGCCCGGCGTCGTAAAATTCCAGGCTTACCCCGTCCCCGATGTACACGGGGCGGTTGTAGGAAACTCCCAGGATCTGGCTGGTGGCCTGGATAGCGTCTTTTTCGGTGTACAGGGGCTCCCAGTCAAATTTTTCGCCCTTTTTGCGGGCCTGGCTGCGCAGGTAAACGGCGTCTCTGGCCTGGATATGGGCGGAGTCCATCATGATAAGGCTGGCAATGTCCCTGGTGGCGGGGGTGGCGTAGATGTTCCCCCGGTACCCGTTCTTGCTGAGCAGGGGCAGGATGCCGCAGTGGTCCAGATGGCCGTGGGTAAGGATAACCGATTCGACCCGGTCCGGCTCTATGCCCAGGGTCCGGTTTTTCCGGTCCGCCTCCGCACGGGAGCCCTGGAAGGCCCCGCAATCGACCAGGAAACTGGCCCCGTCAACTTCCAGTACGTGTTTGGATCCCGTTACCTCTTCCGCCGCCCCAAGTGAGTAAAATTTGATGCCCACGGGTTAGTTTTCCTCCCGGATCAGAGCTTCCGTAAAGCCCACCCTGCCCAGGAGACGGGCCACGGAGGGCATGTCCATCGCAGGAATGCCGGGGATGACCACCCGGATATAGTCCCCGTAACGCTCGTAGGCGGGCTTGAACCCCACGGTGGTAAGCCGGTCAAAGGCTTCCACGGCGTGCCAGGTAAACTGGTACGATCCTACCTGCACCCGGTAGATCTTGCTGTTGTCCGCGTTGGGCATGTAGGGCTTGATAAGGGCGGTCCCCCGGTCTACCAAAGGCGGTAGGGGCGAGGTTTCCTGCGGCTGCACCGGCTGTACCGGCTGGGGCTGCTGGCTGGGCTGCGGGCGCTGCTGTTGGGGCTGCGGCGTCTGCTGCTGTTGCGGTACCTGCCGCTGTTGGGGCTGCGGCGTCTGTTGCTGTTGCGGTACCTGCTGCGGCTGGGCCGGGACGGGCCCCTGGGCCACAATTTGGGCCGTGGCCGTAGCCACCGAGGGCGCGGCCTCCGCCGCCGGCTGCTGGGCCGGCGGCAGCGTGGTAGTACGTTCCGATGTGGAAACATGGGACGACGGGGCCACCGCGATAATAGAGGGCGGCGCGGGCTGCTGGCTGGTCTCCGAATTTACGCCGGACACGGGGGCCGTGCTGGTGATGGGGGCCTGCCCGCCTCCGGTGGCGTTTACCGGCGCGGAATCCGTGGCAAAGGAGTTGGGGGACCCCATGACATTATAAATCGTGATGTTTGGCGACTGGGCCGATACCGGGGCGGTAGTCTGAGTCTTGGTGTCGCTGGTGCTGACCGACGGAGGCTGGGGGTCCGGGCCGGGAACATACTCAGTTTCTGGCTCCGGGGGAGCGGGCTCCGCCGGGGGTTCCCGGGAAGGATCTTCGGGGGGCGGCAGCATGGGCTGTTCTTCGCCGGGGGGTTCTGGCTCGGGTTCTGGCTCTGGTTCGGGCTCCGGCTCTGGTTCAGGCTCGGGTTCTGGTTCGGGCTCGGGTTCTGGTTCGGGTTCAGGCTCCGGCTCGGGTTCAGGCTCGGGCGCCGGTTCAGGCGTCCGGGGCCTCCGTTCGGAT
>JAISMQ010000204.1 GCA_031276685.1 Treponema sp.
ACCCTGCTCCGCGGCCCCCTGCCCGGATCGGAAACGGCGGATTTCGCGGGGGCGCTGGGGGATCTTCTTGCCCCGGCGGCGGGGGAACGCCCGCTTATAACCTACACCCTCCTGATAAGTACCCCGCGCGGGCTGTCGCCCGTCCGTCTGGAGCGCGTTTCCGCCTACCTGCGTTATTCCCGCGTCATGGAATTTCCCGGCTGGCGGGCGCTGGTTGTCGCGCCGGACACCGGCCCCCGCGCGCGGGCGGCGGCCGGGGCTTTCCTTTCCGGCGGATGATCCGGAATTTCCTCGTGGCCCTGGGCGTTATCCTGGCCAGCGCCGCCGCCCTGGGCCTGGGCTTCCTGGTATCCCAGCCGCAGGACCGCCTGCTGGCAGCGCGGGACCGCGAAACCGGGCGGCCCCGGCTTATCGTGCCGCAGGGGGGCGGCGACGGGGATTCGGAGTACAGCTCCCAGGCGGAGCGGATGGCCTACGAGGACAGCGTCAGCACCAGAATCGCCCTTAAAGACGGGGAAACCGTGCTGTCCGTCCTGAACCAGGATTTTGACGGGGACCCGGCGGAAGAGCAGATCATCGCCTACCGGGACTACCAGGAAAAAGACGGCCCCGTCCGTATTATCTACGCCGACTACGACGAGGCCCTGCGGCTTTACCGCCGGGTGTGGGAGGCCCCCACCGCCGTTACCATGCCCTTTACCTTTTCGATGGGTGTCCAGGATCTGATCGGGGATCGGAGCGTCTGCCTGGTGGTTACCGGCATGGAGAATCAGGGGACCCAGACCCTTGCGGTGTTTCGCTATTCCCCCGGGGACGGGCCGGAAGGCCGCGAAACGGGGGACGTGTTCAGAAACATCGCCGATATACGGATAGAGGGATCAGTCCGTATCCGGGAGGCCGAGCGGCCTCAATCCTACCACCAGGGAATCTCGCGGGGGCCGGGTTTTTCCATTGCCGCCTACGGGCACGACGCGGAATCCCAGAACATGCTGGACCAGGTGGAGATCGTCTACAGCTTCAATCCCGAAACGGGCCGCTACGAGCAGAGCAAGCTTACCAAGGTACCGGGGAGCCAGATTGAGCAGCGCCGCCTGCGGGAACTCCTGAGCGGCGCCCCCGGCGTCTTTGAGAATTTTATCCACGATCTGTGGTACTTCGCGGGGCCCCAGGGAACCCTGGACAACGGGCAGTACATCTACTTTGATCCGCCCAACCGGGAAATAATCTTCTTCGACGACGGCGCGCAGCAGGTTTTCCGCTGGCAGAATTCCAGCCCCACCCGTTACGGCCTGTACGTGACGAGTCAGAATATCTCGGTAACAACCCTTAGACGGACTATCGATATAGAACTGGAGTCCCTGGACAGCGTCCGGGTAAAGGTGTTCGAGGACGTAAGGCTTAAAATACGGGCCGATAACACCTGGGACGGCTCCTACCGCCGGGCGCTTTCCGCCCGGGAAGACCTTCCCGATTCGCGGGACCGTTCGCTGCCCTACGTTGACGCGCGCTACAAAAGCTCCATCGGGAGCATACGCTTTGCCCCGGACGGCTCCTACGAAATAGTATCCGCCGGGGATACCCGGCGGGGGCATTACGCCTTTTTCCGCATCGAGGGGCGGGAAGCCTTGGAACTGCGTTCCACAGAATCGCGTTCAACGGAACCGCGTTCCGCAGAACCGCAGCCCGCCGATTCGTCCGCAGGGGGCCTTTACGGGAACCGCCAGGACGCGAGGGAAACCTACCTGGTGGAACGTTCGGAGAACAGCCTGACCCTTTCCCCGATCCTCATCGGCACGGCGGGTATCCGGGAGCTTAACGAGGGGACGATTATGCTGACGCCGGAACAGTAGGCGCCCCTATTCGAAGGGGCGCGGGCTTACCGGGAACGATTCGAAGCCCGCCGCCTTGAGTTCCCGGATGCTCGCGTTGATATCCGCCCCCGGCGCCACGTACACAAGGGTATAGGCCCCCCCCGGACGGTCCTGCCTTAGGCTGCCGGCCGGAAAACCCGCCCCCCGCAGCTTTTCCAGAAGCGCGCGGGCGTTCTCCTCCCGGCTGAACAGGCCGGCCTGAAGCACGGTTCCGGTCGGGCCGGCGGGTTCGGGGGAATGTGCGGGCCTGGCAGGTTCGGGGGAATGTGCGGGGCCGGGGGAACTTGCGGCGGGGGCGGAGCCCTGACGGCCCGGAAAGAGGAGCCACAGGGCGGTCCCGGCGGCGCTTACCGCAGCCCCGCCGCCGGCTGCGGCGGCTTCGGGGCTGCGGGGGAATTCCCCGGCCAGCGAACTGAGCCAGCTTTCCCGGCCCGTGAGTTTCCACAGGGTAAAGTAGATCCGCGGTTTGTAGGCCCCAAAAGCCCCCTCCCCCAGCAGGGCCGCCAGCGCGGAGGTGTTCGCCCCGCCGCTGCGCAGGGCTTCCAGTTGGGCGGCCAGGAACCGGGCATGGACGCGGGCATCCTGATCGGCGGCACCGGAAAGCGCCACCCGCAGGGCCGCCTCCGCCCGTTCCCAGTCCCCCAGGGCGATAAAACAGGCGGCCCCCCGCAGCATGGACAGGTGATCCGGGGGTTCCGCCTGGGCGGCCATTTCCCAGGCGCGGGCGGCCCCCTCGATATCCCCGGCAAGCTCCTTAAGGCCGGCCGTCCGGACCAGGGCCTCCCGCCCGCCGCCAAGCCGCTCAAGGTTCCGCAGTTCCGCCTCCAGGCTGGTCTGGGCCGCTGCGGGGGGGCCGGAAAAAAGAGCGCCGAACAACAGGCCCGCAAGCCCGGCATAAGCCAGCAGCCTGCCGCATAGGGCCCCCTGCGCGGAACGCGGCGCGCCGCTGCGGCACACCGCTACTGAATCCCGTAATCGCCGCCCGGCGGGGGGGAATCGCCGGGGCCGCCTGAATCCGCGATCGCGGGGGCCTTCCCCCCTTTTGTCCCGGAAACCCGGTCCGCCTTTTTGCCGCGCCGCGCGCGGTTACGGAACGGGATAACCAGGGGCAGGGCCAGAAACATGCCCAGCACGAAGGCGGCAAAGGCGGTTAGAAACACCGGAACCTGCCTAAACGTAAAAAAACCAAGGGAAATATCGCAGCGGTTTTCCAGATTAAAGCCGATAAAGCAGAGGAACACCGCGCCTATCAGCACGAATCCTAAGAGTCGCCAGGGCATACGTGTATCTCCTTAGCCCGGAAGGTATTCCCCCGCAGGCCGGAAAGGGTAAGTTCCGCGAAATGTCCCACAAGGGAGACCGTTCCGGGGGCCACGACCATCTCGTCCCGTTCGGTACGGGCTATTATTTCATCGGCATTTTTACGGGAAATTCCCTCTACCAGCGCCTTTGCCCGCCGCCCCAGGCGGCTTGCGAGCAGTTCCCGGGTATGTTCCTTCTGCAGGGCGATAACCCGGCCAAGCCGTTCCCGCTTAAGCCCCTCGCCGATCCTGCCGGGAAGCCCGTAGGCGGCTGTCCCCTCCCTCGGGTTAAAGTGGTACATATAGGCGTAGAGGAACTTAGTTTCCGCCATCAGACTAAGGGTTTCCTCAAGATCCCCCGCGGTTTCGCCGGGGAATCCGACCAGTATGTCCGTTGACAGGCTGATATCCGGCATGGCGGAACGGACAGCCCGGACCAGGCCGAGGTACTGCTCCCTGGTGTAGCGGCGGTTCATGGCCGCGAGGATCGCGTTGGACCCGTGCTGGACCGGAAGGTGGAGGTGACGGCAGAACGCCGGATGCTCCGCCATAACGGCGACGGTTTCGGGGGAAAGATCCTTGGGGTTGGCGGAGAGGAAGCGGATCCAGCGGATAGGCCCCCCTTCGGCTTCCCGCGCAACCAGGCGCAGAAGGCCGGGAAACCCAAGGACGCCGGAAGAAGCTCCGGGAAAGGGGCCTTCCCAGCGGTAGGAATTGACGTTCTGGCCCAGCAGCGTGATCTCCCGGACCCCGCGCCGCCCCAAGAAGCGGATTTCTGCCAGGATCGACGCGGGGTCCCGCGAAATTTCGGGGCCCCGGACGTAGGGGACAATGCAGTACGAGCAAAAATTGTTACAGCCGTGCATGATGGGCACGAAACTGCGGAAGCGCCCCTCCTCAAGGTGGGAGGACGAAAAGGCGAAGGCCGGTTTTTCATCTGCCGGCAGCGGGAGCCCCTCCCCGGCGCGGGACTCCTCCACGGCTTCCAGGATCAGGGGGAAGACCGACCGGGCGGATGTGCCCATAACGTAATCCACCGCGGGGCAGCTTTTCTTTAACGTTTCGCCCAGCCGCTCCGCCATACAGCCCGCCACCACAAGGCAGGGCCCGGCCTGCCGCTTCTTTTTAAGCGCGGCGTACTGGGCAAGGCGCCCCATGACGCGGGCCTCCGCGGTCCGCCGTACCGAGCAGGTGTTAAGCAGTACCAGATCCGCCCCCTCCCCGTCCGGCGCGGCGGCCCAGCCCCGCTCCCGGCACACCAGATCCAGCGCGGCTGACTCTGCGGAATTCATCTGGCAGCCGTAAGTTTCAAAGAAATAGGTCATTATCTCCGGCTTTTTAAGCCCTTGATGAACTTGATGCCGTTCCAGATCCCCAGGGCGATAAGAGCGAAAGCCCCGACGCTCAGCAGGGTTCCCGCGAGGGGCCTGAACATGGACAGCCCCGTCCGGGACAGCACAGCCAGGACCCCGCCGGCCGCGAGGATGGCGCCGGGCTTCCGGTCCGCAGAATCCTTGGAAAAGAAGGCCGTAAAGCCGAAAACCGCGCTCAGGGCGCCCAGGGCTATCCCCGCGACGGGGAAGCGCGCCCCCACAAAACCCAGCGCCAGCAGAAAAAAGCCCCCCGCCAGATTGGCTACCGCGGCAAAGCCCTGTTTTTCGAGGGTCCGCGCCGGAACCGGCCTCTTTTCCAATTCGTTCATAGGTTCCTCCACATCCGCTTTGATCCGTCAAAAATCCTGGGCCGGAAGGGGCAGAACCACCAGAAACCGCCCCCGCCGGGCCCGCAGGCTAAACCGACCGTTTTCCGCCACATTGCTCAAACCGAAAAAACCCCGGTCCCAGGGGAGGCCCGCCAACTGCCACTTGAGGCCGGCGCTTTCCGCCTCCCAGGGCCCCGCCCCCAGGGGAAAAACCGAAACCAGGGAACCCGGGGGGCCGGACCAGCGCGTCCGCGAAGGGGAAGCGGCATGGCGGACATCCTCCGCGGCGGTGATCCAGCGGGACGGACGGGGATCCCGCTCAAAGAGTGCGCGGATGGCCAGCAGGTGGTCCAGCCGCCCGCCCCCGCCGCCGATAAGCCAGACCTCGCCGCAGCCCTTTTCCCAGAGCAGGCGCAGCGCCAGCTCCGTATCGCTGCAGTCCTTTTCCGCCCGGTAACGCAGGACCCGCCCCGGGGGGTAGGCGTCCAGCCTGGAAAGGTCCCCCAGCGAATCCATGTCCCCCAGAACCCAGTCCGGCCGCAGCCCGGCCGCCTCCGCCGCCTCAAGCCCCGAATCGGCGGCCGCTATAAGGGCCGGGGCGCCCAAGGCCCCCAGCAGGCGGCGGCAAAACTCCGGCCGGGGGCCGTCCCCCCCGATGAACGCGATTCCCCGCATGTTCCGCCCCCCGCCAAAACCCGCACGTACAGCCTGCGCAACAGGCCGCTAGGACACACAACGCAATTATAGTATGGTATCCCCCTATGGGCAACGCGCTTAGCCCCGGTTCCCCGGAAGCCGGAGGGGCCCCGGAGCCCGGCGGGACCTTGAAAAAATGGTCCCAGCAGGGGCCGGATTCCCGTTTGTGGGAGAAGACACTAAAAACCAGCCGCCTTGGCGAGATGAGCGCCCTGTTCCTCGGACGGGGGAAAAAACTGTACCTGGTAGGCGGCGCGGTGCGCGATCTAATCCGGGGCTGCGAGCCCCACGACTGGGACCTGGCCACGGACGCTGCCCCCGGCGAGGTTATCGCCATGTTCCGGGACCTGAAACCCCGGGCGGCGGTTATCCCCACCGGGATACAGCACGGGACCGTCACGGTCCGCTACCGGGGCGCCGAGTTCGAGGTAACCACGTTCCGTACCGAATCGGATTACCGGGACGGGCGGCACCCCGAATCGGTCGCCTTCGCCCTGACGGTGGAGGAGGACCTGTCCCGCCGGGATTTTACGATGAACGCCGTGGCGCTGGAACTCCCAAAGGGGAAGCCGGCGGATCCGTTCGGGGGCGCCAAGGACATCAGGCGGAAGATCATCCGCTGTGTCGGAGACCCCCGGGAGCGTTTTGCGGAGGACGGGCTGCGGCCCCTGCGGGCGGTCCGTTTCGCCGCGCAGCTTGGCTTTGCCGTGGAAAAACCACGCTGCAGGCGATCCGCCCTTCCCTCGGCGTGACCGCCGGGGTTTCGGAGGAACGGATCCGGGACGAACTGGACAAGATCATCGCCAGCCCCCGGCCTTCCCTGGCCTTCCGGCTTATGGAGCAGACGGGGCTCCTGGAACTGGCGCTGCCGGAACTGTTCGCGTGCCGGGGCGTCGAGCAGAAAGGCTACCACCAGTTCGACGTGCTGGACCATTCCATCCTGGCCTGCGATTACGCCGCCGAACAGAACTTCCCCACGGAAGTGCGCATGGCGGCCCTGTTTCACGACCTTGGGAAGCCCGACACCCGGCAGATGGACAACCGGGGGGTATGGACCTTCTACCAGCACGAAAAACGTTCCGTCCGCATAACCGAGGGCCTTATGACCCGGCTGCGCTACCCCGCGTCCCGCATCGCGGAGGTGTGCCGCCTTGTCGGCTGCCACATGTTCCACTACGACGACGCCTGGAGCGACGGGGCGGTACGGCGTTTTATTATCCGGGCGGGGAAGGAGAACCTGGAAAACCTCTACCGCCTGCGCCGCTGCGATACTTACGGCATGGCCGGGGTCGAAACACCGGCGGAAGGGCTCGCCGCCCTGGCAATCCGGGCGGACAAGGTGCTGGCGGAAAGCCAGGCCCTGTCCCTTAAAGACTTGGCGGTTTCGGGAAAGGATCTGATCGCCGCGGGGATCAAGCCGGGAAAACACATGGGCATTATCCTCCACGAGCTCCTGGAGACCGTGGTGGACGACCCGGATTCAAACAAACCGGAAGTTCTTTTGAACATAGCGCTTAAATTCAACGAGAAATACCAGGGCTAACCGGGCCGCGCTTTCACGCCTGGGGAACGCCGCTTCCGTCCTTGAGCCGTTCCAGGGCCAGCCGGGCGGCTTCCTGTTCGGCGGCCTTTTTGTTGCGGCCTATGCCCGGCCCGTATACCCGGCCCTTTATCTCAACTTCCATCCTGAACAGCCGCTCGTGTTCCGGGCCCGAACGGTCGATTACCCGGTACCGTGGGTACTCCTTAAAGCGGCGCTGGCAGAGTTCCTGCAGCAAAGATTTGTGGTCCGCGTGGTAGTCCTTTTCGACGACCCGGCTAATCTCGGGGCCGATACAGCGTTCCACGAACGAAAAGGCCGCGGCAAAGCCCGAATCCAGGTACAGTGCGCCGAAAAGGGCCTCCAGCGCGTCCGCCAGGATGGCGTTCTTCTTCCTGCCCCCGGAAAGCTCCTCCCCCTTCCCCAGGATAAGGAGGGCGTCGATCCGCAGTTCCCGGGCGATACCCGACAGGATATCCTCGGAGACCACGATGGACTTGACCTTTGCCAGATCCCCTTCGCTCTTTTCCCCGAAGCGCCCGTAGAGCACGGCGGCGCACACCGCCCCCAGAACCGCGTCCCCCAGAAATTCCAGCCGCTCGTTGTTGGCCCGGACCCCTGATTCGTTGGAAACGGAGCGGTGGACAAAGGACAGGTTCAGCAGCTCCAGGTTCCTAAAGCGGATCCCGGCGGATTTGAGAAAAGCCCGCAGTTCTTTTTTTCGCTCCGGCCCGGCAGATTGTTGCGCCCCGCGCATAAAACCTCAAAAACCGGCTTTCAGCCGATTTTTTACCCCGCCAGGGACGGCGGGGCAGAGACCTCCCCCCTGCAAAATGAGAAAAGTCCGTAGGGCTTTTTTTCCCCTACCGAAGCTACCCCGCTGCTCTGCGGGACATCTTCATTTCTGCTGGGATTTGATGTACTCGTAGGCGTCCCTAACGGTTTCAAACTCGTTGGCCTTCTCGTCGGGGATGGAGATACCCATCTCCTCCTCGATAGCGTAGACCAGCTCGTAGGTATCCAGGCTGTCGGCGCCGAGATCCTGACGGAAAGAGGCGTCCATGGTGATCCTCCCCGCGTCCACATCAAGCTTTTCGGCGATAAGCTTCTTCATCTTTTCAAACAAGTCATCCATCTTGCACATCCCTCTAACGAATTGTGTTATACCTTTGCTTCGGGAACAATGATCTGCTTTCCCCGGTAAAAACCGCACTTAGGACATACCCGGTGCGGCAGCACCTGGTTCCCGCAATTGCTGCATTCAACCAATGAGGGGGCGGAAAGCTTCATGTTGACCGACTGCCGCCGGCGCGTCCGCGCCTTCGATGTCTTAAATCTCGGTACTGCCATTTCATAAACCTCGCTTCAGTATTCCGTGAATCTAACAAAAGACGCCGAATTTGTCAAGATTGCGGAATTTTATTCGAGGGCCGCAGGCCCGGCGGCTAACGGTACTTCGCCTTCAGGGCTTCCGCCACCAGGGGGGGCACCATGCCGGTGGTATCCCCGTGGAAAGAGGCCAGTTCCTTGATCGAGGAGGATCGGAGGACGAAATATTCCGGGTCCGTCGTCATAAAAATGGTCTCGATCCGGGGATCCAGGGCCTTGTTCATCATGGAAAGCTCGAATTCGTAGGAAAAATCGTCCAGCCCCCGGACCCCCCGGACCAGGAGCCGGATATCGCGGCGCCGCAGGAAGTCCACGATCAGCGTATCGCAGATCTCCACCAGCACGTTCCCGCAATCCTTAACCAGTTCCCGGATCATGGCGACCCGTTCTTCGGCGGAAAACAGGTACTTCTTCCGCCGGTTTTCCGCCACCACCACCAGCAGCTCGTCAAAAATCGAGGCCGCCCGCCGTACTATGTTGGTATGCCCCAGGGTAGGCGGATCAAAAGACCCGGGAAACGCCGCTTTTAACATGTATCCACCCTAAGGCCATCGGAAAACCCCGTCAAGGCCATTTGACGGAACGTTCCGGATAGTGTAGTATTATATAGCATGAGGCATTTTATTCTGTTTATCGCTGTTTGTGCGCTGGGCTTTTTGTCCTGTGTATCCCAAGAGGAGCCTCAGCTTCCGGTCCGGGCGGAGCCGGTTATACAGGATCTTCCCGCCGATCCGCCCCCTGCGGAGCCCGTCCCGGCCGAACCTGCCCCCGCCAAGCCGGAACCCGCCCCGCCGGTTTTTGACTATAGCTCCGTCACCGAAGAGGATCGGAACACGGCGAAGACCGACATCCGGGAACTTATCAACGAACTCAACGGGATCATCAGGCGCGGGGATTTCAAC
>JAISMQ010000269.1 GCA_031276685.1 Treponema sp.
CCGGAATCCCCCGGCGGCGGCCCCCCCCGGACTGGATGTAGTACACCTTCCCCAGGGCGCCGGAACCGATAATGTCATCCACCTTCCGGCGCATGTAATCGTAGCGGGGCTGGAAACCGATGGTCAGTATCTTTTTCGATTTCCGGGAAGCCTTGACCATGTCCGCCGCTTCCTGAATGGTGAACGACATGGGCTTTTCGCAGAGTACGTGGATCCCCGCCTCCAGGGCGGCAATGCTGCATTCCGCGTGGGTCGTGTTGTAGGTACAGACGCTGACTCCGTCCAACTGAACGTTTTTTATAAGGTCGCGGCAATTTTCAAAGGCGGGGACGTTTTTTAGATCGTAGGTATCAAGAAATTCTCTGGCTTTGCCGGGGACAACATCGCAGGCCCCCGTAATTTCTACGTCCTCAAAGGACACGTAGGGTTTCATGTGGGCATGCGCGATGCCCCCAGTTCCGATAATGCCGATTTTCAGCTTTTTCCCCATGTGGGTACCTCCGGTACTTGGTGGGAACACTATACCCCGGCGGCGGGAAAAACGCCATGCCCGCCGTGAATATTACCGTGACATGTGCCGGATAGCTGGACACTTGGGACCATTGGGTGTACAATACGTCCAGAATCAGGGGGGACGGAGTGAAAATCGGCGTTAGCGCGTATTGTTTTGAAAGATTGATAAGGGGGGGAACCTTTACCCTGTTTGACGCCATCGCCTACGCGAAAAAAACCGGCTTTGACGCCATCGAATTTACCGAATTCCAGAGTTCCGGGGGCCTTTCCGCCGGGGATTTTGCCAAAAAGATACGGGAAGCCTGTGACGCTGCGGGAATCGCCATTGCGAATTACGCCGTTGGCGCCGATTTCCTCTACGGTTCCGGGGGGGACATCAAGCGGGAGGCGGCCCGGATCAAGGGGGCCGTGGATCTTGCCAAGATTCTCGGCGTACCGGGCATGCGCCACGATTCGGGCTGGGGCTTCAAAGACGCGGCCCTGGGCCGGAACTACCGGGACGCCATTCGGATTATGGCCCCGGCCATCCGGGACGTAGCGGAATACGCTGCGGCGGCGGGGATCCGGACCATGTGCGAAAACCACGGCCAGTTTATGCAGGACAGCGTCCGCATGGAAGAACTGGTGCTGGCGGTGAATCACCCCAACTTCGGCCTTTTGGTGGACATGGGGAATTTTATGTGCGCCGATGAAACGAGCCTCCAGGCCCTGCCCACGGTTATGCCCTATGCGTTTCACGTCCACGCCAAGGACTTCCTGTGGAAGCCCGGCGCCGAGCCGAAACCGGATGATTCCTGGTTTTCCACGCGGGCGGGGAACCACCTGCGGGGAACCATTCTGGGGCACGGGGTAGTATCGGCGGCCCAGTGTATCGCCTATATCAAAAAAACCGGCTATGATGGGACTGTTTCCCTGGAGTTCGAGGGGCCCGAAGAGCCCCTGGAAGCCATCCGGCGGGGTTATGAATTTATCAAACCTTTTTGTTAAAAAAGACCTGGCCGGCGGCCCCCCGGGCTGCCTTGCAGGTCTAACGATAATGGTTTTTATGGTTTTTTTGCTAAAAACCATAAAAAACTACCAGCGCGGCAGGCTCCCGGTCTGCCGTTTATTTTACAGTTAAAAGTGGCTTCCCAAAACTCTCGTTTTGAAACAGCCGTTGCTGCCTGAATGACTGGAACAGTAGAAGGACTTAATGAACAAAGAAATGCCCGTCTTGCGGCTTGGCCTGGATGTCGGATCGACAACCGTAAAGGTAGTAGTTATAGATCCGGCGGATCGGAAACTGCTTTTTTCAAAATACCGCCGGCACAACGCATACCAGGCGGAAACGGCGCGGGCCGTCCTGGCCGAAGCGGCCGAGGCTTTCCCCGGCGCGGTGTTCCGTGCGGCGGTGTGCGGCTCCGGGGGGAAACCCATAGCCGACGCGATAGGCGCCCATTTTATCCAGGAGGTAGTGGCCAACGCCATCGCGGTGCGGGCCTTCTACCCCCGCGCCAGGACGGCGATAGAGCTGGGCGGCCAGGACGCCAAGGTGGTTTTTTTCTACTACGACGAGGTGGCGAAAGACCTGGTGGCATCGGACATGAGGATGAACGGGAGCTGCGCGGGCGGCACGGGGGCCTTTATCGACGAGGTGGCGGCGCTGCTTAGGGTTCAGACGGAGGGCTTCGAGGCGCTGGCGGCGCGGGGCGGTTCGGTCTACGACATTTCGGGGCGCTGCGGGGTCTTTGCCAAGACGGATATCCAGCCGTTGCTCAACCAGGGGGCGCTCAAAGAGGACATAGCCCTTTCCACGTTCCACGCCATTGTAAAACAGACGATAGGGGGTCTGGCCCAGGGGCTGGAACTCAAAGCGCCGATTATCTTCGAGGGCGGCCCGCTGACCTTCAACCACACGCTGATCCGGGTTTTTACGGAGTGGCTTGGGCTGGGGGAGGGGGATATTATCCGCCCGGAAAACCCGGAGACGCTGATCGCCTGCGGCGCGGCGCTTTCGCCGGACGAGATGTTCGGCGCGGGGGAGGGCGACTTCCGTATCGAAGATGCCCTGGCAGCGCTGGCGGATTACCGGGAGCGGCTTGATACGGCGGAACCGGCGCGGCGGCAGCGGTACTTTGATTCCCCGGAAGAACGGCAGCGCTTTGAGGAACGCCACCGGCTGCCCGGCGCGGTCCGGGGCAATTTCCGGCGCGGGGATACCCTGCGGGCCTACCTGGGCATAGACGCGGGTTCCACCACGACCAAATTCGTCCTGCTGGACGAAGATGAAAACGTAGTGGACAGCTTCTACGCCAACAGCCAGGGCGACCCGCTCCGCGTTATCAAAAAAGCGCTGCTGAGCCTTAGGGAAAAGTACGACGCGCTGGGGGTAAAACTCGAGATTATCGCCCTGGGTACCACGGGCTACGGGGAACTGCTCTTTGACAAGGCCCTTGGCGCGGACTTCCACACGGTGGAAACCGTGGCCCACGCGGAGGCGGCCCGGAAGTACGTCCCCGGCGCAAGCTTTATCCTGGACATAGGCGGCCAGGATATGAAGGCCATCTCCATAGCCCCGGGGGCGGGGGGCGCGCCGGGGATCATCACCGATATTACGCTGAACGAGGCCTGCTCGTCGGGCTGCGGGTCCTTTCTCGAAAATTTTGCGGCAAGTTTGAACATTCCCGTGCAGGAGATAGCCGAAGCCGCGTTTAACGCGAAAAACCCGGCGGAACTGGGCAGCCGCTGCACGGTGTTCATGAACAGCACAATCATTACGGAGCAGAAGAACGGCAGGCAGGCGGACGACATTATGGCCGGCCTCTGCCGGTCCATTATCGAGAACGTCTTTACCAAGGTAATCCGGATGTCGAATTTCGCCGCCCTGGGGGATCGTATCGTGGTGCAGGGGGGGACCTTCCGGAACGGCGCGGTGCTGCGGGCGCTGGAACAGTTCCTGGGCCGGGAGGTGGTACGGGCGCCCTACCCCGGCGAAATGGGCGCCATAGGTATCGCGCTGCTGACGAAAAAGCACATTGCCGCCAACGGCTTTACCTCCTCTCCGGCGGGGCGGAGCCGCTTTATCGGCCTTGACGCGATGGAGGGCTTTGACTATGCCCAGGAAAGCAACGTCAGGTGTACGCTGTGCGCCAACAACTGCAACCGCACCCTGGTCACCTTTTCCAGCGGCGTAACCTGGGTTACGGGGAACCGCTGCGAACGGGGGGAGCTGGTCGGCGATCCGGGGGACGCCGCGTTCCGGGACCGGATCAAGGGCATAAGCAGGAAGATGGGGGCCGTGCCGGACCTGGTCAAGTTCCGGGAACAGTTGCTCTTCCGGGATTACCCCTGTACCCCCTGCGCCCCGCCGCGGGGCACGACGATAGGGCTGCCCAGGGCGCTGGATTTTTGGCGCACCATGCCCTTTTATACCACGTTTTTCCGCGTCCTGGGCTTCGAGACGCGGCTGAGCGGGCCCAGCACCCGCAGGCTCTACGAAAAGGGGCTGCGCTACATCGCCTCGGACACGGTCTGTTTCCCGGCGAAGCTTGCCCACGGCCATATCCAGGACCTTGCCGAAAGCGGCGTGGACCGGATCTTTATGCCCATGTTCAGCCAACTGCCCACGGAAAACCCGGAACCCCTAAGCACCTACACCTGCCCCGTGCTAAAGGGCTACCCCCTGGCGATCAAGTACGCCAACAACCCGGAGCGGGCCTTCAACATCCCCCTGGACACGCCGGTGTTCCACTGGTTTACGAACCAGGACCGGGACTACCAGCTCTGCCGGTACATGCGGGAAACCTTCGGCATTGACGATGATTCTACCCGCCGGGCCATAGCCCAGGGGGACCAGGCCCTGGCCGCCTTTAACCGGGAACTGGTTGCCGAAGGGGAACGGGTTATCCGCGAGACGGAGCGGCAGGGGAAATTCGCCGTGGTGATCACGGGGCGGCACTACCAGTTTGACGAAATGGTGAACCACGGCCTTTCCCGGTACTTTACCGGCCTGGGCATCCCGGTCCTTACCGTGGACGCGCTGGGGGGGCTGGAGACGGAGGACCTTTCCCGGACCATGCTGGACATCAACAACAGCAACCATGCGCGGCTCCTTTCGGGGGCCATCGTTACCGCCCGGAACCCGGCCCTGGAGTACGTGGAGATCTTCAGCTTTGGCTGCGGCCACGACGCCATCTACACCGACGAGGTAACGCGGCTCCTCCGGGAAATATCCGGCAAGGCGCCGCTGATCCTCAAACTTGACGAAAGCGATGTAAGCGGCCCCCTGCGGATACGGGTGCGGTCCTTTATCGAGACCGTGGAAACCCGCCGCCGGGAATCGGCGGGGGCGCGGCGGGCGAAGGACCTGGGCGATCCCTACCCGGTAAAGTTCGACCGGGCCGCCAAACAGGACAAGACTATCCTGGTGCCCAACGTAAGCCAGGCCTTCTGCAAGATCATGACCGCCGCTCTCAGCAGGCAGGGCTTTAAGGCCGTGCCCCTGCCCATGGGAAGCCGCGAGGCGATGGTGCTGGGCAAGCGCTACGTTCACAACGATATATGTTTCCCCGCCCAGATGATCATAGGCGAAGCCCTGGCGGCGCTGAAAAGCGGGAAGTACGATCTGGACAAGGTGGTTATCGGCACGGGCAAAACCTACTGCGACTGCCGGCTGGTGAACTACATGTTCCTGACCCGCAAGGCCCTGGACGACGCCGGCTACCCCCAGGTGCCGATCATCTCCACGGATATTTACGACATAAAAAACATACACCCCGCCTTTAAGCTGTCGGAGCTGTCCTTTGCCCGCATCGCGTGGTGTATCGTGATGACGGACGTGCTGGAGGCCCTGCGCCGCAGGATCCGGCCCTACGAGCTGAACCACGGGGAGACCAACCGGGTCTTTGAAGCCGCCACGGACCGGATTGCGGCTGCGCTCCGTGCGGGGGGCATGTCCGGGGCCTTTGGCGCGTACCGGAAAAGCCTAGACGAGATGTGCGACATCCGTTACGACCGGCAGAATCCCAAACCCCAGGTGTACATCACCGGCGAGTACCTTATGGTCTTCCACCCCGGCGCCAACTACCGTATCGAGGATTACCTTGAACGGAACGGCATGGAGGTACGGCTGCCCAAGATGTACGACGTGTACCGCAACCTGATGCTGATGCACACGGTTTCCAAATTCAGGGATTTCCATGTGCGTTACCCGGTTTACGAAGTAATACGATCGGTCGTGGGGGACAAATTTTTCGGCGTGGCCCAGGCGGTCCTGGATGTCCCCGCCCGGAAGCACCCCCTGTACGAGCCCTCGCCGCATCTGCCGGAACTGGCGAAGCTGAGCGACCCGGTGATACACCACTCGATCCAGTCCGGGGAGGGCTTTCTGATGGCGGCGGAAATTATGCACCTGGCGGAAACCGGGACCAGATCCTTTATCATCCTCCAGCCCTTCGGCTGCCTGCCCAACCACGTCTGCGGGCGCGGGATTATCAAGCGGATCAAGGAACTCTACCCGGCGATCCAGATACTGCCCCTGGATTACGATCCCGACACGAGCTTCGCCAATATCGAAAACCGCCTCCAGATGCTGATCATGAACGCGAAGGCTGCGGATGTCCGGCGGGCGGCCGCAGCGGAGAGGGGGCTAAAAAAAGAGTTTGCAGGGACGGTAGCACAGTAGTTATGGCGGAAATTGTTTTTATATTTTTTGTTCTCAGTTTTACCGGCTGGCTGCTGGAAACAGTGAATGAAAGCTTTGTGCGGGGGAAATTTGTGAACAAGGGGTTCTTCCGGGGCCCCTGGGTACCTGTACAGGGGATAGGCGGTTTTGTGGTCTATTTCCTGCTGAATTCCCTTCGGGGCCGCCCCGTACTGGTGTTTTTCGCGGGGCTTGCGCTGTGTACGGTGGTTGAGTACATTACCTCCCTGTTTCTGGAAAGCTGCTTCAAGGTAAGGGGCTGGGATTATCGTACCTACCCCCACACCAGGTGGTGCCATTTTCAGGGCCGTATCAGCCTGACCATATCCCTGGTATTTGGAGCAATGTCCCTGTTTATAGTGTATTTCTACTGGTCCTTCGCCGCAGCCCTGGCGGCCTCCCTGGGGGCGTGGCTTCCCTTTGTTGACATTGTTTTGACGGGCCTTTTTACTGCCGATGTATGCTATTCCTGCGCCAGAGTTGTCCGGATGAACAGGGCGGGCATAGAAATAAAGGGCTGGAACGTTTTTTCCTGCGTGGAGGATGCCGAATGAAGAACAGGGAACTGTTTGACTGCTGCGCGGCCGGTATTACAGACCACGAGCTTTTTTTACAGACAAAGCGTACCTGTTCACATGGCGCCATTACGATCTACGATCATAGTATCGCCGTTGCGGAACTGGCCTTTTCGATGTGCGAGGACAATCCCGGCATAGACAAAAAATGCGTGGTCCGGGCCGGCCTGCTGCACGATTTTTTCCTCTACGAGTGGCATGTTCCCGGTATGCGTTACGTGGTTCACGGCTGGGC
>JAISMQ010000257.1 GCA_031276685.1 Treponema sp.
TGAAACCCTCCGGATAGCCCAGGGACTTGCCAACATCGACTATTCTGGCCATTTCCGCAGCCCGGTCTATTCTCATGTGACGGGGGAGAATACTGCCATTGTTCCAGAGGCAAGGAAAACCATTGGTTAAAAGATCGCTGTCCAACCCAACGGTGCTGCTGTTTTTTGGTATGTTGATGGCAAGGCCGGTGTTATCGTACCGGAAGGTGTAACCTTCAATTCCGTATTCTGACAATACCGGGTACTCGTCGCCCGCCAGGTAATCGATTAATTTCCCTACCGCCGCCAGGTTTTTAGCCCGCGCGGGAACAAAGAATATATCGGTACCACCCACGATTCCCGGATACTGTATTACCCGTCCCGGCGTATCGGTGTATACTGGTACCGTTGCAAAACAGGAACAGAGGGGAAGCCCCGAAAATGGCAAATTTGTTCGGGCAAAGGAGACATACATGCCAGCATTGTTCACCAAAAACCAGAACCGCCTGGTCTACCGCCGCGACGCGGAAACCCTGTGGGCCGAACCCTGGGGCCGGAACAGCCTGCGGGTGCGGGCGGTAAAAAGCGCCGTTATGCCCTACGCGGACGGCGCCGCCAAAACCGACTGGGCGCTGCTCCCGCCGGAGCCCTGTGACGCGCCAATCGCCCTGCGCGACGGGGGCGCCTCGATCCGCAACGGGAAGATCGAACTGCGGATAAGCAGGTTCGGCCAAATTTCCGTCTTCAACGGGAAGGGCGACTTGCTGCTGGAAGAATACCTGCGCAGCACCGGGGACACGGCGGCGCGTACCTGCAGCGCCCTGCAGATCGAAGGCAGGGAGTTCAAGGCCCGGGGCGGCGATGAGTACGCCATCAAGGTCCGGTTTGAAAGCCGCGACCCCGGCGAAAAAATATACGGCCTTGGCCAGTACCAGCAGCCCTTTTTGAACCTCAAGGGCGTCGATCTTGAACTGGCCCAGCGCAATTCCCAGGCTTCGGTGCCCTTCGCGCTTTCGTCCCTGGGCTACGGCTTCCTCTGGAACAACCCGGCGGTGGGGCGGGTCTGCTTCGGCAGGAACATTACCACCTGGGAGGCCTATTCTGCCAAGTACATGGACTACTGGGTTACCGCCGGGGACAGCCCCGCCGAGATTGAGGAAGCCTACGCGCGCGCCACGGGTACCGCGCCTTTGATGCCCGACTACGGCACGGGCTTCTGGCAGTGCAAACTGCGCTACCAGACCCAGGACGAAATTCTTGAAGTTGCCAGGGGCTACAAAAAACGCGGCCTGCCCCTTTCCGTCATCGTCGTCGATTTTTTCCACTGGACCTGCCAGGGGGACTGGAAATTCGACCCCCGGTACTGGCCCGACCCCGAAGGCATGGTCAGGGAGCTTAAATCCATGGGCGTGGAGCTTATGGTTTCCGTCTGGCCCACGGTGGACCGCCGGAGCGAAAACTACCAGGAAATGCTTGACCGGGGCTATCTGATACAGTCCGAGCGGGGCCCCCGGATCACCATGGATTTTGGCGGGAACGTAACGTTTTTCGACGCCACCAACGCCGCCGCCCGCGAATACGTCTGGGAAAAAGCAAAAAAGAACTACTACGAAAAGGGAATCAAAATTTTCTGGCTTGACGTGGCGGAGCCGGAATACCAGACCTACGATTTTGACCACTACCGCTACCGCGCCGGATCAGCCCTTGCCACGGGCAACATCTACCCCCTTATGTACGCCCAAACGTTTTTTGAGGGCATGAAGCGGGAAGGCCAGGGGGGAATCGTAAACCTGGTACGCTGCGCCTGGGCCGGATCGCAGCGTTACGGCGCCCTGGTGTGGTCCGGGGACATTCACTCCAGTTTTGAAAGCTTCAGAAACCAGCTTGCCGCGGGCCTCAACATGGGTATCGCGGGCATCCCCTGGTGGACTACCGACATAGGCGGTTTCCACGGCGGCGACATACGCGACCCGGCCTTTCACGAACTGTTCGTCCGGTGGTTCCAGTGGGGCTGTTTCTGCCCTGTCATGCGCCTCCACGGCGACAGGAACCCCCATACGCCGCCCCTGGGAGACTCTGGCGGCGGGATGCTGGGTTCCGGCGCGGCAAACGAGGTATGGTCCTTTACGGACGAGGTGTACCGGATCTGCGAAACGTATCTGGCGCTAAGGGAAAAACTGCGGCCCTACGTCAAGGAGCAGATGAAGGCCGCCCACGAAAAAGGCGCGCCGGTGATGCGCCCGCTGTTCTACGACTTCCCCGGCGATCCGCAGGCATGGGAAACGGAGGACGAGTACATGTTCGGCCCGGACTACCTGGTCGCCCCCGTCCTGTACCCCGGGAAGACCGGGCGGCAGGTGTACCTCCCCGCCGGGGCCGGCTGGACCGACTGCTGGAGCGGCGCGCGGCACGCGGGCGGCGCGGCCGTTACCGCGCCCGCGCCCCTGGACCGGATCCCGGTCTACTCGCGGAACGGCGCCGTATTCGCGTAACAACGGGGGGCCGGATTGTCCCGGCCCCCTACTCCCCGTCTTTTTTTCCCTTTTGACGCAGTTCCGCCAGCGCCTCCAGGCCAAAGATGTCCTTTGCCTTGAGTTCCTCGGTAATGGAGTTGGGGACCAGCATCATGGAGTTCCCCGCTTTAAGGCCCTCGTTCAAAATCGACAGAACCTTGAGCTTCATGGCCGGCTCGTTTTTCGCGTAAATGATTACCGCCTCTTCCAGTTTTTTGGCAATTTCAATTTCCGCCTCCGCCAGAAGTACGCGGCCCTTCTTTTCCCGTTCCGCCTGGGCCAGCCGCGACAGGGAATCCTGCAGTTCTTCGGGGATCTGGATGTCGGTAATTTCGATGTGCTGTATGGTGATGCCCCATTCGGTGGTTTTCCGGTCCACCTCCTCCTGGATCTGCTTTTGGATCACTTCGCCGTGTTCCAGGAAGGTAGAAAGGCTGTGGCTGGAAATGGCGTTCCGCAGGGCGGTTTTGGCGGAAAGGATCACCGCGTCCTCGTAATTTTCCACTTCAAGGACGGCCTTCTCCGGGTCCCAGACCAGCCAGAAGCAGAGCGCGTCCACAGTAACGGTAACCGAGTCCCCGGTAAGGGTTTCCTGGGCGACAAAATCGGTCACCCGGATCCGCAGGTCTACGGTCTGGGCCACGCGGTCGGCCAGCGGGATAATGACAAAAAGGCCGGGGCCCTTGACCCGGTGGAATCGGCCGAAGCGCAGCACGATGGCCCGTTCCCATTCGTCCAGTTTCTGCACGGATGGGACGACAAGGATCGCCAGCGCGGCGAATAGCAGGGAGAGGCCGTAGGGGAAATCGGGCCGGAAAAACCACCCGGCACCCGCCGCGCAGCACAGGATGATAAAGACCTTGAGGGCCGCGGCCCAGCGGGGGTACAGCGTCATGCAGAGAAGGGCCAGGGCGGGAACGCCGAGGAGTACGCCCAGCTCGGGCAGGGAGGGGAAGCCCGACCCCTGGGCGAGGCCCGCCAGCACAAAGAGGGCGGCAACGCAGAGGAAGCCCAGCCCGGCGGCGCTCAGGGTAAAGTCCCGGTTCCGTTCCGGGGCGCCCCGCCTTGCGACCAGGGGCTTGTCCGAAAGGAGGCCCGCGCCGCGGCCGTCCGCGCCGCGTTGTTTCAGATCGGGCGCGGCGTTCCTGTCCGCTTCACTCTGTTTTTTGAACATCGTCTGCTTCTCCTTCCCGGTACCCGCGGATCAGTTCCGGAAGTTCGGCCTTGTCCAGCCCCAGGGCCTTCATGTCCTGGACAAAGCTGCCCAGCACTTCCTGGATTTTCCGGCTAAGCCCCTCTTCGGCGGAAACCGCCTCTCCCAGAAGGGGCGCTTTGTCCGACACGTAGGTCCCGCTCCCCACCTGGGTAGCCAGGATCCCCCGGATCTCCAGCTCCCCGTAGGCCCTGGCGATGGTATTGGGGTTGATCTTAAGATCCACCGCCAGGGAACGGATGGTGGGCAGCCTGTCGCCGGGCTGTACCCGCCCCGAAAGAATGGCGTATTCGATCTGCTGGATGATCTGCCGGTAAATCGGCACCCCGTTGGCCGGGTTCAAGGTAAAACTGACTGCCGGCCCCGCCATTGTACTATCCATCTAGGACAATAGTAAATGTATTGGCCGATATGTCAAGAGTCGCAGGGCGGACAGGGCCGGCGTATATACACGGGAATAATGCGCCGGCCCTGGGGCGGCTCCTTACAATCGCCGGGCCCCCCGTGCTATACTGCGCCCGGAGGAATCGCGCCATGTCTGATGGGCCAACAATGTTTGTCGAGTGGGATGACAAATACTCGGTGGGGATTCCGTTGATTGACGAACAGCACAAAGAATTGATCCGCCTTACCAACGGGTTGTACCAGGGCTGCCTGGCGGGGGACGCCGCAGCCCATAAATTTTTTTTCCACGCTATCCACGGGGCTATGGACTATGTGAAGTACCACTTTTCCGCAGAAGAAACGATACTGGCAAACGTCAAATACCCCCGCCTGGCAAGGCACAAGAAACAGCACGAGGATTTTGTCTTAAAAATGGTGGAGGACGTAAAAAGCTTCCAGGGGGGCCGGAAATTCGTCCCCAATAACTTTGTCCGTTTTCTTAAAGAGTGGATCCTCTCGCACATCGCCATTGAGGACACCCAATACGCCAGGTACATCTTCGGCCTTAAAAAGCAGGGGAAGCTGGACGGCGTACTGGGCTGACTTCCTGCCGGGGCTTACGGCTCCAGCGCCGGGGTGTTGCCGCCGCCCCGGTCCCTTACGCAGTTCCGCTGGAGGGGGCAGGCCCACTTAACCGCGTTGGAAATGATAAGCTGTATCTCTTTCTGGTGGTAGACGGGGAAGGTTTCGTGGCCGGGCTGCAGGTAGAAGATCTTGCCCTCCCCCCGCCGCCAGGTACAGCCGGAACGGAACACTTCGCCGCCCTGGAACCAACTGATAAAGACCTGCTCGTCGGGCTGGGGTATGCCGAAGGGCTCGCCGTAGGTTTCGTCGTGGGGCACCGTAAAGGTCTCGCCCAGGCCCTGGGCTATGGGGTGGTTCTTTAGGATGGTCCACAGCCGGACCTTTTCCCCGGCTTCCCGCCAGCGGAGGTTGTAGGTGTCGGTGCCCAGGAGCCGTTGGAAGGGCTTGGATGCGTGGCCGGAGTGGAGGACCACCAGGCCCATGCCGTTTATCACCCGGTTCACCACGGCGGCGACTACGTTGTCATCAACCTCGTTGTGCTTCATGTGGCCCCACCAGATCAGCACGTCCGTGTCGTCCAAAACCGCCTGGCTCAAGGCTTCGCGGTGGTCCTGCAGGGTGGCGCAGCGGATAGTTCCGACGGCGCCGTCCTTTTCCAGAAAGCCCTTGATAGTGCCGTGTATCCCCTGCGGATAGATGGCGCGGATCGCATCCACCGTAGTTTCGTGAAGAAACTCGTTATAGATGCTTACATTGATCTTCCGGTCCATTTGATACCTCCATCATTCATTTATAACGATACCCATCGTCCGTTTTCGAACGAATCGATCACCGCGTCTACGGCTTTTTGGTTGGCAAGGCCGTCTTCCACGGTCGCCGCCAGGCCGTCAGCCTTCCCCCCGATAATGTCCGCAAATGCCTGAGTCTGACCCGCCGCGTAGGAGGAGGGGACGGGGACTTTGACGAAGGCGTTGAGCTGGCCCCAGGGCATCCCGGTGCAAATTTCAAGCTCGTCCTTCCCCGGGGTTTCGTCCAGCTTGTAGACCAGCGCCCCTTTGCTGCCGTAAATTTCCAGGCGCTGGTAATTGCCCCGGCCGTAGGCCAGGCGGGTAATCCCGAAGGTTGCGGACAGCCCCCCTTCCATGCGGGCCAGGTAGTGGCAGTAGTCGTCCACGTCAACGGCCCCCCTGCCGGGGGCGCCGGGAAGATCCCGCTCCTTTACCAGGGTGTCCGCGTCACCCGCGACGCGGGTATACTCCCTGCCCGTAATAAAGCGGACCAGGTCCAGCGCGTGGCTGCCCAGATCCCCCAGCGCGCCGGAACCTGTTTGGGCCTTTACAAAGCGCCACACCAGCGGGGTATTGAAATCGGGATTCGCCCAGGCCTGGAAGTACTGCGCGTAGGCGTGGTACAGATCCCCCAGAACGCCGCTGCGAACCAGGTGCCGGGCATAGCGGGCGGCGGTCTTGAAGCGGTAGGAAAAACAGACCATGCTTTTAACGCCCTTTTCCTTTGTCCGCCCGGCCAGGGCCAGCGCCTCCCCGGCGTTCATGGTGACAGGCTTTTCCACCGAATAGTGCTTGCCCGCGTTTACCGCCTCCATCGCTATCGCAAAATGGCAGTCGTTGGGGGTGCAGATGTCCACCGCCTCCACCGCGCCCAGGGCGATAAGATCGCGGTAATCGGTAAAACGCATGGACGGATCGATCC
>JAISMQ010000010.1 GCA_031276685.1 Treponema sp.
CCCTTGGATACAGCGGCGCGGGAAAGGTAAGCGCCCTGGGGGGCATGGTAAAAGATCTTTCCATAGGGGACAGGGTGCTGGTCATCTGGGGATACCACGCTTCCCATTGCATCGTGAAGGCAAACCAGCTCGTCAAAATTGACGATGACCGTATCGATCCCCTGGAAGCCGCCTTTGTGTTTATCGCGTCGTTCCCCCTGGCCGGCCTGCGGAAGACCCGGCTGGAAATTGGGGAATCTGTCCTGGTTATGGGCCTGGGCCTCCTGGGTGTTTTGGCGGTCCGGCTTGCCCGCCTGGCCGGGGGAGTTCCCGTTATTGCCGCGGATATCCGGGAAGACCGGCGGAAAGCAGCCCTGGAACTGGGGGCCGACTACGCCTTTTCCCCGGAATCGCCGGAATTCCCGGCCATGGAACAGTCAACAACCCCCACCTTATTAATCTTGATATTGACCTGCAAAGGCCATTTTGACTACACGGACCCCAGGACCAGCTACGGCGCGCCGCAATACTCCAGGTATTGAACAAGCCTGTCGAGTTTTTCTGTCACTTCGCTCGGTATTTCCCCGGCCGGGCAAAAGGGGATAAGACGGTAAAATTCCCCCTTGGCAAGCAGCATGGGCTGATCCATTTTTTCGGCGTAACGGCGGAAAACTTCTTCGGCAAAATCCGACATTTTGACGCTGCGGAGCATAAAACGTTTTACGCTGCCGGTTCCCTTGCGGTACTGTTCCAATATTTCAGCGTTGTTATCGAAGACCTTGTGTAACAATATTTCATCCAGCGTCTGCATAAAGATCTCTGTATCTTCGTATATGAACAGCTCCTGCCCCTGTTTTTTACGGCGGTCTTCAACGAATTTTACCAGTACTTCCGGGTTTATAAAGTAGTTTTCAATTTCATATTCTTTCCAAAACATGGTGATTATGGCATCGCCAAAAATATCGGCGCGATTTTTGCTGTCCCCGTCAAAAAGGGCAAAGCCCTTTAGTTCGGGAACAAACGCCTTTAATGCGTTGAAATGATCAAGGTGGTTTCTGCTGAACGCGCCCCCCGCACGGTCAAGCCGGTTTTCCAGACTGTCTTCCGGTTCTATATTTTGCGTGTAATAAAAATTCAGCTTGTCGCCCAAAATTCTTTCAGCCGCGCCGTGCCCCAGACGGGCGGCCAGCCCGCGCAGTATTTCAACATCGGTACTGCCTTCAATGTACAATATTCGCGGGTGAATTTTTGCCGTGTAATAATGTTCAATACCATAAGTTCTAAGGGCGTTCCGCATGTCCCTCTTGTTTGCCACATTGTCGGCGGTTCCGTTCAGAAAAAGCAGCGTCAAATTGGTATCCACCGCATCGTCCAGTATGGCTTCGGAATGTGTCGCAATAACGACCTGCGATCCGTTTTCTTCCGCAGTTTTTCTCAATATGGCGAATATTTGGCGCTGGCGTAAAATTTCCAAATGGGCATCGGGTTCGTCAATAAGTATTATCGAATTCTTGTGCCAGTAAATATAGGCAAGAATAAGCAGTACCTGCTGCAGACCGCGACCGGCAAGGGAAATATCCAATATGGTGGAACTGTTTTCCGGCCTGTACGTGAGCATAATAATGCTGCCTTTGCTTTCTACAAGTTCCGGTTTGTTTATATTGACCAAAAACAGACGCCGCATCAGCGCGGTTATTTTTTCCCAGTCGGATGAACCGCTGCTATTGCCGGATTCGGCAACCCGGTAGCAGATATTTCTTAGAACCTGGGCGGTCTGCCCCTGCCCCAGCAGCTTCTTAATCCATCCGTCATGAAAAATAGTCTCTTCGCTTTCTATGCCGGACATGGGGTAAAGCATGTTGAAATTTAAAGCCGAAACGTATCTTATCAGCTCCATATCCTTCAAAATCGCTTCGTCCGGCCTGCTGTAGATTACTTCCGGGTCCCGGTAGGTAAAAAAGAAAGGGCAGTCAACAATTTTCCCTTTGTACTCCACGCCCAGGCTGATAGTCAGTTTGACATTTTCTCTGTCCTGCCTGACATGGGTTTCATTCCAGAAAAATTTTGTTTCGCCGACGGGTACTTCAAGAATATTTAAGCGGTTAATACCGGCGCTGTAACGTTCCCGTTCTTTGGTTGAGTTTGTATCGCCTTTTTTTTCGTACCACGATTTAACGCCCCTGTCCCACAGGGACAATGCCTGAATAACGCTGGTCTTTCCTGAATTATTGGGGCCGATAATTACCGCCGGATGGCTTAGCTCAATTCGTATTTTTTTGGAAAAAGTTTTGAAGTTTTCAATTTCCACATAGTGAAGTATCGCCATTACAAGAACTCCGCTGATAATCGGGGCGGGGCAGGTCTCCCCCGCCATTAAAAAAAGGCCGTTCCGGCCAAGCCGGAACGGCGCCTTCCCGAAAACGTCTTCTCCGGTTTACTGGAGAAGCTGGAGAACGGACTGGCCCCTCTGGTTGGCCTGGGCCAGCATTGCGGTACCGGACTGATTGAGGATCTGGTTTTTGGTGTACCAGACCATCTCGTTCGCCATGTTGGTATCGCGGATGCGGGACTCGGAAGCCTGCATATTTTCGGCCCCCACGTCCAGGCCGCGGACCGCGTGTTCCAGCCGGTTCTGGTAGGCGCCAAGATCGGCCCTTTGTTTGTTGATGATCTTGATCGCCTGATCGAGGGTTCCAATGGCACGGTTGGCACTGTCCAGGCCGGACAGTGAAAGTATCGTCTCGTCTCCGACATTCCGGATGCCGAGACCTTTCGCGGTCATGGTGCCAATAAACACCTGTTCCCGCTGATCCATGTTGGCGCCGATATGGAACCACATGGAGGCGGTGACCACATTGTCTCCGATAAGCCGTGCAAAACGGCCCGTAAGCAGGTTCATCCCGTTGAACTGGGCATGCGACGCAATCCGGTCTACTTCGTCGATAAGGGCGGAAACTTCAATTTGAATGTACATCCGGTCCTCGTCGGTGTAGATACCGTGGGCAGACTGAACCGCCAGTTCGCGGAGACGCTGGATAATATCTTCGGTCTCCTGGAGGTAACCTTCCGTGGTCTGAATGAACGAAATACCGTTCTGGGCGTTGGTAGACGCCTGGTTCAGGCCGCGGATCTGGCTGCGCAGTTTTTCAGAAACGGCGAGCCCCGAAGCATCATCCCCTGCGCGGTTGATGCGCAGCCCGCTGGACAATTTCTCCATGTTCTTATCCAGATACGTCTGGGTAACTTTGAGAGATCGGTCCGCGAACATTGCGCTCAAGTTGTGATTGATAATCATAAATTCACTCCCTTGGCATTTTCAGCGCGCGCCGTCCCTTGACGGCCTCGCCGCTGTGGCATCCCTGCCATCGGCATTCTGCCGGGGCGAAGCAGCGCTTCGCCATGTGCCAGGGATCTTCCCCGCTGGGAAAACCCCGGAACCCTCAACCCCATCGTTCCCGGAAGGGTGAGGGGGGATCCCCGGTACAAAGACCGAAAACCCCTCCCCGGAAAACGCCAGGAGGCCCAACGGGCGCATAACATTCCCCGGTTCCATACTAAATATCGGAGTTTGAGATTTTGACTTTAGCTAAAACGAAGAACAGGCAGGCGCATATACCCCACAGGGAATTGACGTTGTAGTATATGCGCTGGCCCTGCCTTACATTCTGAACTCGCTGCCCAGATAAACTTCCCGCACCATCTCGTTGTTCAGGATCTCCTCCCGGCCGCCGCGCGCGGCGATGGAGCCGTCGGCAATAATAAAAGCCTCGGTGGTAATTTCCAGGGTATCCCGGACATTGTGATCGGTAATCAGCACCCCGATGCCCTTTTCCGCAAGGCTGCGGATGATCCGCTTGATCTCGTAAACCGCGATGGGGTCGATCCCCGCGAAGGGTTCGTCCAGGAGCAGGAATTTGGGTTCGGTCGCCAGGGCGCGGGCAATCTCGGTACGCCGCCGCTCGCCGCCGGAAAGGGTAAAGCCGTACTGCCTGCGCAGTTTCGCTATGCCGAATTCGTCCAGCAGGGATTCCAGCCGTTCTTTTTTTTCGGCCATGCCGATTTCCCGGCGGCTTTCCAAAATGGCCCAGATGTTCTGTTCCACAGTAAGCTTGCGGAAAATCGAAGCCTCCTGGGGAAGGTAGGCGATTCCCTGGCGGGCCCTAAGATACATGGGCTTGGAGGTAATATCGGTCTGATCCATGTGTACTACTCCGGCGCTGGGCCGGTAAAAGCCCACGATCATATAAAAAATGGTCGTCTTCCCCGCGCCGTTGGGCCCCAGAAGCCCCGCCACTTCGCCGTTGATCATGGAAAAATTAACGCCCCGGACCACCTCTTTCCGGCCGAATTTCTTGTGGAGATCTTTTACCGCCAGTACGTGGCTTTCGCCGGACATGCAGCCCCCCGGGTACTAATTCTTGATGGAGCCCGAAACGGTCCCTTCCATCGTAACATCGTTCGTGTCCAGGTCCACCCGGATACGGTCCGCCCTGAATTCGTCGTCTTTCTTAAAAACTACCGGAAAGCCCGAAAGATCCAAAAGTTTTTCCTGCCGCCGGTACACCCCGTAATCGGAACGGCACACCATGTCGTCCTTAAAAAGCCGGACCCCTATCTGGAAGACTACCACTTCCGCCTGCTCATCGTATTCAACAAAACGGCCCCTGGTAACAATCTCGTTTTTGCGGTCCTCCAGCGTCGAATTGCCCTCCAGCCGGGCGATCTTCAGCTTCCGGTCATAGCGGAGCCGGTCGGTCTGAAACGAGATCTCTTTTTCATCGTCCAGGCCGGTAACGCCGCCGGAACAGTCGATAAACTGGTTATCGTCGCCCTGTATTTCAATTCTGCTGGCCCGCAGCAGGAGGTTGTCGGATTTTACCTCGGCGTTCCCCACCAGGATGGTAATCTCCCGGCCGGAAGCCCGGCTGCCGCTCATCCGGTCCGCCTTAAACGTGAAGGTATCGGCGCCGGCCGCCCCTGCGGCGCAGAACAGCGCGCACAGGAAAAGCCCCCGGGACAGGCCGTTCATTGCCAGGACCCCGCGCCGGGCCCGTCCGCAGCGTTTTCACCTCCGTCCGCGTTTTCGCCGTCTTCCTCGTCATCCTCGTGGACGTACACGCCCCCGATGGGGCCGGAAAATTCCCAGAGGCGGCTTCTGGTATTGGCCCTAAAGCCCCGGCCCTGGAAGCTGGTCCCGTCATCGCGGAAGATCTTTACCGTTTCCTCCGGGCCGGCGTTAAGCTGCCGTTCCTTGTCCTGCCAGGAGATGGTTTCGGTCTCTATGGTGATGTTTTCGGAATCCACCGAAAGGCTTACCCCGCCGGAAATACCGATATTTCCCGAATCGAGTTCCACGCGGGCGGCGGACGCCTTGCCGCTGGAATCGACTTTTTCCCCGTGATCGGTGAATTGCTCAAACGAAAAGTTGCGCAGCTCCATAAGCTGCTCTTCCTCGTACCGTTCCGCCCGCTCCGCCCGGAAACGGACCTGGGGCTCCCCGTCCCGCACGCGGACGTACTCCACATCGTCCATCTCCATGTCGGGAAGGCCCAAATCCTCGCTGCCGCTGCTGCCGTAATCAAAAGAACAGCCCAAAACAAGGGAACAGGCCAAAAACAGGCCGGGGGGAAGAAGTTTAAGGAAAAATACTCGTATCCTGTCCATTTTAGGCTTCCGCATCGGCAGATCCGGCGGGAATCTTGAGCCCCCCCCCGGCGGACAGCATCCGCGCCTTGGCGGCGGCGACAAAGTCCCGGAACAGGGGGCTGGCCTGGGTCGGTTTGGACTTAAATTCCGGGTGGAACTGCACCCCCACCCCCCAGGGGTGATCCGGCCACTCCACGCACTCCACCAGGCCCCCGTCCGGGGTAAAGGCGGCCAGCTTTAGGCCCGCCCCGGCCATCTCCTCCCGGTACTTGTTGGAAAATTCGTAGCGGTGCCGGTGCCGCTCCCAGATCTCCGCCGTCCCGTAGGCGGCGCAGATCAGGCTTCCCGGCTCCGCCACGGTCTTGCTGGCCCCCAGCCGCATGGGCCCGCCGTAGTCCTGTACGTTTGCCTGCTCCGCCAACAGGCTGATCACCGGGTGTTTGGTATCCTCGTCAAATTCGCTTGAATCCGCGTCTTCCCAGCCCAGCACGTTCCGGCCCCATTCGATAACCATGACCTGCATCCCCAGGCAGATGCCGAAATAGGGAACCTTGTTCTCCCTGGCCCATGCCGCGGCCTTTACCATGCCGTTGATGCCCCGCTGGCCGAAACCGCCGGGCACCAGGACGCCGTGGACCGGGCCCCCTGCGGCGCCTTCCCCCAGGGCGGCTTCCGGGTCTACGTTCTCCTCCAGCCGGGAAGAATCCACCTTGACCAGCTCCACCTCCACCTCGTTCTCCATGCCCGCGTGGAACAGGGCCTCGTAAACGGACTTGTAGGCGTCGTGGAGTTCCATGTACTTCCCGGCAATGCCTATGCGCACCTTGCCCTGGCGGGAGCGGAACCGTTCCATCATAAAAACCCAGGGGTCCAGGTTCGCGTGGCGGCTTTCCACCCCCATCTTCTGCAGCACAACCTGGTCCAGCTTCTGGGCATGGAAGATCAGGGGTATTTCGTAGATGGTCGTGTCCACATCGTAGGAGCTAAAGACCGAATCGAATTCCACATTGGTAAACAGGGCGATTTTCCTGCGCGTCGCCTCGTCCAGCATAACGGGGGCCCGGCAGATAAGGATATCCGGCTGAATCCCCATTTCCTGCATGGCCTTAACCGAATGCTGGGTCGGCTTGGTCTTCAGCTCCCCCCCCGCAACCGCGGGGATCAGGGTAAGGTGGACGGACATGGCGCTGCTCTTGCCGTACTCGTGGATAAGCTGGCGGGCGGTTTCCAGGAAGGGGATGGATTCGATGTCCCCCACGGTGCCGCCGATCTCCACGATCACCACGTCCACATCCGGGTCTTCCCTGGCTATGCCCTGGATCCGGCTCTTTATCTCGTCGGTGATATGGGGGATAACCTGGACGCAGCGGCCCAGGAAGCGGCCCTCCCGCTCCTTGTTGATAACTTCTTTGTAGATCTGCCCGGTAGTCATGGAATTGGCCCGGGACAGGGGGCTTTTGGTAAAACGGGCGTAGTTCCCCAGGTCCAGGTCCGTTTCCGCCCCGTCATCGGTTACATAGACTTCGCCGTGCTGGTAGGGGCTCATGGTGCCGGCGTCCACGTTGATGTAGGGATCGCATTTGACCATACGGACGTTAAGGCCCCGCGCTTCCAACAAAGCCCCCAGGGAAGAGGCGGCCACCCCTTTCCCCAGGCCGGACAGCACACCGCCGGAGACAAAAATCAGCTTATCCATGTACAAGCATTATTCCCCGCCCCCCGCTTCTCGTCAATGACCTTGCGGTATATGCGCCGGTCCTGCATTGACAGGGATTGGTACGAGATTCTACTATGAAATTATGGCGGATCTAGGGTTCTTCAGCGATGCCGACTTTGAGCTGTACAAGGCGCTCATCTACAAGGAAAGCGGTATAACCTTTACCCCCACCAACCGCTCAATTCTGGAAAGCCGGCTTAAAGAACAGCTCCGCAGCCTGGGCCTCGATTCGGTCAAAGCTCACTATGCGAGAATCTCCACGAACAAGGAGGAACTCAAGAGCTTTCTGGACAGCATAACCACCAATCTAACCCGCTTTTTCCGCAACCAGGCCCATTTTGACGCGCTGGAACACTACGTAATCCCGGAATTGATAAAGATCAAGCAGGGAAGCAACGTTATCAAGATATGGAGCGCCGGCTGTTCCACGGGGGAGGAGCCCTACACCATCGCCATGCTTTTAAGCGAGATCCTCCCCCCGCCCTGGAAGTACGAAATTTTGGCCAGCGACATAAGCCTAAAGTGCCTTATGACCGCCAAAGAAGGCTTCTACGCCGATTCCCGGATCGTGGGGGTCCCCGACAATTACCTAAA
>JAISMQ010000004.1 GCA_031276685.1 Treponema sp.
GGCCGCACCATCGCCGCAGCGCAGGCGCTCCAAAAACCACTCGCCAAATAAAGCGGGACTGTCGGTCCTTCTGCTAGCGGAAAATATCAAAGCCGGTTGTTGGGGGGGTTGTGCGCGAAGCGCGGCAAATTGCTAGGTCCCCAGGATAATGTCATAGAGCCGGTCCAGGTCATCCATCGAATAGTAGTCGATGCGGATGCTGCCCTTGTCCAGGCCGCCCTGGATGGATACTTTGGTGCCGAATCGTTCGATAAGCTTCGCTTCCATGTCGGCCAGTTCCGGGGCCCTATGGGCCTCCGCCCTATGGGCCTCCGCCCGGTGGGCCTCCGCCCGGGGAGTTTCCGCCCGGTGGGCCTCCGCAGCGGCGGGATCGGGCGCGGCGGGGATTTCCGGCGTTCCGGCTGCCGGGGCGCCGGATTCCGGGGTTCCCGGCCCGGTCCTGGGTTCTCCGCCCAGTTCCCCCGCCCGGCGTTCCGCTTCCCGGACGGAGAGGCCCCGCTCGCGAATCTCCCGGAACAGGGTGTCCTGCCCGCCGGCGGCCTGGAGGATGGCGCGGGCGTGGCCCGGGGAAATTTCACCCCGCTCAAGGCTTTCCTGGATCGGCGGGGGCAGCCGGAGCAGCCGCAGGGCGTTTGCCACGGTGGAACGGTTTTTCCCCACCTTGGCGGCCACCGAATCCTGGGAAAGGCCCGTCAGCTCCATAAGGTTCTTGTAGGCGCGGGCTTCTTCTATGGGGTTAAGATCGGTACGCTGGATATTCTCGATCAGGGCAATTTCCAGCCGGGCTTCCGGCGTGTAGGACCGGACCAGGGCGGGGACTTCCTTCAGGCCCGCCATCTGGGCCGCCCGGTAGCGGCGTTCCCCGGCTACAATGGTGTAGTCGCCCTCCCCTTTCTGGACGATGATCGGCTCTATGATGCCGTGTTCCCTGATGGAGTTGGCCAGTTCCTTTAGCTCCTCCTCCCCAAAGTAGCGGCGGGGCTGCTCCGGGTTGGGCTTTAGCTTGTCCAGGGGTATGTACAATTCCCCGGCAGGGGCGGGGGAGATATCCTCTTCCGGCAAAATCAGGGCGTCCAGGCCCTTCCCTAGACCGAGTTTTTTAGGCGCCACGGCTGATAACCTCCCTGGCCAGGTTCTGATAGGCGCGGGCCCCCGCGCACTGGGGATCGTAGACGGAAATGGGAAGCCCGTGGGAAGGCGCCTCCGAAAGCCGGACATTGCGGGGGATAATGGTCGCAAACACCTTGTGCTTGAAGTAGGCGCTTACCTGTTTGATCACGTCCTGGGCCAGGCGGGTGCGGGAATCGAACATCGTAAAGAAGATCCCCCCGATATCCAGGGTGGGGTTCAGGCCCTTCTGGATCCGCTTGATGGTCTGCAGCAGCAGGGAAAGCCCCTCCATCGCGAAGTACTCGCACTGCATGGGGATAAGTACCGCGTCCGCCGCAGCCATGCCGTTCAGCGTAAGCACCCCCAGGCTGGGGGGGCAGTCGATAAGGATGTAGTCGAAGCTGTGGCGGACCGGCTCCAGGGACCGTTTTAGGAACAGGTCCCGGTCTTCCTGCTCGATCAGCTCCACCGCCGCCCCGGACAGGTCGATGCTGGCGGGAATCACCTTGAGGCGCGGAACGGTCGTTGTCCGGATAACCGCCTCTATGGGCGCCTGGCCGGAGAGCAGTTCGTAGACCCCCGGTTTGCGGGGGTTTATCCCCGTCCCGCTGGACAGATTCGCCTGGGACTCGAAGTCCACCAGAAGTACGGACTTCCCCTCTTCCGCAAGGTAGGCGCCGATATTTACCGCCGATGTGGTCTTGCCAACACCCCCTTTCTGGTTCACAAAGACATAAACCCTGCCCATACCGTGGATTATATCCAATATGTCCGCCGATTGCTATTGAACTACAGGGGAGATGGGTTTATCCTATGGTTATGGAACCCATACGGATGCTCGTTTTGGATTTGGACGACACCCTTTTGCGCTCCGATTTGTCCATTTCTTACCGTACACGGAATGTAATAAAAAAGGCGGTCGCCCAGGGGCTCGTGGTGGTGCTGGCCTCCGGCAGAATCCCCGCAGCCATAGATCGGTTTTCCAAAACCCTGGGGATGTCCAAGCGGCCCGGTTACATTATCTGCAGCAACGGTACGATTATCCAGGAAAGCAACACCGGCAAGATAATCTGGGAAGCCCAGTTGGACACCGAAACCGCCCTGGCGGTCTACGATCTGGCGACGGCGGAAGGTTTTCCGGTCCAGATCTACGAAGACGACATCATGTACGTGTCAAAAACCAACGAATTTACCCGGTATGACCAAAAACTGACGGGCCTGAAGCAGGTGGTGGCGGACGATTTCCACAGCATCGTCAGGAAGGGCTGCAACAAGCTGCTGATCCCCGGGGATCCCATGCTGCTCCAGCCGCTGGAGATCCTTATCAGGACCTACCTGGGGAACGATATTAACCTGTTCACGAGCAAGCCTTACTTCCTGGAGATCCTGCCACGGGGGACCGACAAGGGAAGCGCCCTGGCCCGCGTGGCCCGGATGCTGGGGATTGAACAAAGCGCGGTTATGGCCATTGGGGACTCCATGAACGACGAGGCGATGATCCGCTGGGCCGGGACGGGGGTCGCCATGCTCAACGGGGACGAGCGGATCAAACAGATAGCCGATCTGGTAACGGAAAGCTCCAACGAGGAAGACGGCGTTGCCGGCATCATAGAACAGTACATCCTGGGAAAGGGCCCCCCTTTATGACAGGCGCGCTGCGGCACACGCCGGCGGGATACGGAATTTCATGAGCGACACGCTGCCCGTTCCCGGAACGACGGGCGGGCAGTCCCCGGGCGCGCCCCCGGCTCCCGCAAAAGAGGATATCCCCATCAGCACGGTGGATTCCCCTTCGGCAGTGCTGGAGCTGATCTACCAGCTTAAGATCAAAGATGTCATGATCACGGCGGTGATCACCGCGAAAAAGACCGATACCATGCGGTACATCCAGGCCCTGATGCGGGAAAACTACATCACCGGGGTGCCCATTACCGAAGACGGCGTTCTGGCGGGCATCGTGTCCATTGACGACATCGTTACCGCCCTGGACAAGGGCTTTATCGACTGCCCGGCGGAGGAGCGTATGACCAGGGACGTGATCGTCCTGGAAGACGACATGCCCCTTTCCTTCGCCATTTCCTACCTCAACAAGTACCGTTACGGGCGTTTCCCCGTGGTAAACAAAAACAAAGAACTGGTGGGGATTATCAGTTCCAAAGACGTAATCAGCTCCCTGCTGGTGGAAATGAACCGGGAGGTTCTGCGCTTGGAAAAGATGCACCAAAAGGAAGAGGGCGCGGCCTCCCCCTATTCGGAGATGGATTTTACCACGATAAAATACGACTTTGAACTGGCGGGCAGGGCTTCCACCGAGATAAAAAAAGCCCTAAAACAGCGAAACATCGATCCGAAAATTATCCGCCGGGTGTCCATCGCCAGTTACGAACTGGAGATAAACCAGGTGGTCCATTCCAACGGGGGGAACATCCACTGCAGCATCCAGCCCGACAAGGTGATCATCATCGCCACCGATACGGGGCCGGGGATTGCCGACGTGAACCTTGCCCTGCAGGAAGGCTGGTCCACCGCCAACGAGTGGATCCGATCCCTGGGTTTTGGCGCGGGCATGGGGCTTGCCAACACCAAGCGGGTCAGCGATGAATTTTCGATAAATTCCGCCCTGGGCGCGGGGACGACGGTCCGTTCGACGGTGTTCATCAACTCCCCCAAGGAAGAAACCTGAGTGACCATCCGGGAAGCGGCGGCGGCCCTGGGCGCGCAGATCGTCCAGGGCGAATTTGAGGACGCCCCCCTGACCGGGGCCTATACATCGGACCTGCTTTCCGACGTGATGGCGAACGCCAGGGACGGGGGCGCCCTTATCACCATTCAGGCCCACAAAAACACGGTGGCGGTGGCCACCCTGGTGAATATCGCCGCCATCGTGGTCTGCAACTCCCGCCCCCTGCCCCCGGACATGCTGGAAGCCGCCCGGGACGAGGGTATCGCGGTGCTGCTGACCGGGGAAAACCAGTTTACCGTCTCCGGGAAGCTCTACGGGCTTTTGCAGGGGGGCTGATGTCCCTTCCGGCGGACTTCCACAACCATTCCTGCCTTTCCCCCTGCGGTTCCCTGGATCTTTCGCCCCGGCTGCTGGTGGATACCGCCGCCGCCCGGGGGCTTAAGGTCCTGGCCCTGACGGACCACAATTCCAGCCTCAACTGCCCCGCCTTCGCCACACTCTGCGCCCGGCGGGGGATTATCCCCGTCTACGGCATGGAGGCCACCACCAACGAGGAAATCCACGTCCTGTGCCTGTTTACCGGCCTGGCGGCCTGCCTTGCCTTTAACGACTACGCCTACAGCATCCTTACGCCGTTCCCCAACAACCCGGAGAAAACCGGGGACCAGGTCTACGTGGACGAGGAAGACAACATTCTGGGAGAGGTGGAGTACTACCTGGTCAGCCCGCTGGACCTTTCGGTGGACGACATCGGGGCCAAGGCGGCGGAGTACGGGGGCATCGTCATTCCGGCCCACGTGGACCGGGCGGCCTTTTCCATGTTCAGCCAGTTGGGCGCCGTGGTGGCGGGGCCCTGGGCCGCCGTGGAGTGTACGCGGATCCCCCCGGCAGCCATGGGGGGCGGGTCCGTTTCCGCGCCGCTGGACACCCTGGGCTACCCGCTTATCACCTCCAGCGACGCCCACTACCCGGAGCATATAGCCCGCCGGCCCTTTGAACTGGACATAGAGGCGGAGGAACTGCAGCCCGGCGGCCCCGGCACGGAGGCCGACATGGCCGCCCTTGCGCGGGCCCTGGAGAAGCGGCCCCGGCGCTAAGGCCTCCGCGCCGCCCTGCCCCAAAACAAGGCCCCGGCGCCAAGGTCCCGAAGTTAAGGCCCAAAACAGGGCTCCGGCAGTGGGGCGTAAAAAAGGCCGCCTTGCGGCGGCCCCTTCAAAAACCTGTGTCCGGCCAGGAAACCGCGTTACTTCTTGATGTTGTAAAAGGCCTTTTTCCCCGCGTATTCGGCAACGCCTTCCAGCTCTTCCTCGATGCGGATAAGCTGGTTGTACTTGCAGACGCGGTCCGTGCGGCTCATCGACCCGGTCTTGATCTGCCCGGTTTCCAGCCCCACCACGAGGTCCGCGATAAAGGT
>JAISMQ010000182.1 GCA_031276685.1 Treponema sp.
CTTTTCCCCTGCCTGTGGATCCCCTCGACAAACCCCGGCTACATCCTTTCAAAAGTCGTAAAAGACGCCATGGACGCCTACCGGGCCGAAAAAGGCGCCCCCCCCGATATTATCTTTCTGCAAAACCACGGGGTTTTTGTTGGGGCCGATACGGTTGGCGCCGTCAAGGCCCTGTACGACCGGATAATGGGCGGCATTGGGGCGAAGGTCAGACGAAAGCCCGATCTAAGCGGGGCGCTGGATTCGTTTGGGGACTCCGGCGCCGTGGGAAAGAACATCCTCGCGGCGGCGTCCGGCATAAGCGGCCGGGGGCCGTGGTTTGCCAAATTTGAGCGGAACCCGGAGCTTGCCCGCTTTACCGCCGATGAAGCCGCTTTTAGGGGCGTTTCCCGCGCTTTTTCGCCGGATCATATCGTCTACGCCGGAAGCGAGCCGCTGTTTATAGGCGCCGGCGCGGCGGGCAGCGCCGCCGGCATAGAGGGGGCCCTTAAAAAATACGCCGAACGGGCCGGAAGACTCCCCAAAACCGTGGCGGTCCAGGGCCTGGGCGTCTTCGGCCTGGCCGTTTCCGAAAAGGCCGCCGCCAACGCCGTCCTGCTTTTCAACGACGAGGCCAAAGTTTCGGTCTACGCCGAAAGCTTCGGCGGCCCCCTTTTCCTGTCCCCCGAACAGACGGCGTTTATCAACAACTGGGAAGTCGAGCGCTACCGTTCAAAAATCGCCCAGTAGGGCCGCAAAGAAGCCCTGAACCATAGTGGCTATATAATTGACATGTACTGGGCGGCGGCATAGTGTATCAGAATGTATAACGGTGCCGGGCTGGTTTTCAATATCCAGCGTTTTTCGATTCACGATGGGCCGGGGATCAGAACTACGGTTTTCCTAAAGGGCTGCAGTCTTAGGTGCTACTGGTGCCACAACCCCGAATCCCTGGGGGCGGCGCCGGAACTGCAGTTTATGCCGTCCCGCTGCATAGGCTGCGGCGCCTGCGTGGAAGCCTGCCCGCTAAGCCGGGGGAAGGCAACGGCCCGGTTCACGCCCGCCTGCCTGGGCTGCGGCGCCTGCGCCGATGTCTGCTACTCCGGCGCCCTTACCCTGGCGGGGAAGGAGTACCGCGCCGGGGAACTGGCGGAAGCGCTGCTTAAAGACCGCGAGCTGATGAAAAGTTCCGGCGGGGGCGTTACCTTTTCGGGAGGCGAGCCCCTGCTGAAGGCGGATTTTACCGCCCTGGTTTTCACCGCCCTGAGGGCGGAGGGCGTACACACCGCCGTCGAGACGGCATCGAATGTCCCCTGGGAGGCCTTTGGGAAGCTGCTTCCCCTGACCAAGCTGTTTATCTGCGATATCAAAGCCCCGGACGCGGAACTGCACCGGAAGGGGACCGGGGCCGGCAACGAGCTTATCCTGGAAAACCTGCGCCGCCTTGCCGCGGCGGGCGCCGATATTCTGTTTCGTATTCCCGTCATTCCGTGTTATAATGATAGTGTAGATAGTATTGGCAGGATCGGCGCGTTCATCAAAAGCCTTGGCAGGCCGCTGCCTGTGGAGCTTCTTGCGTTTCACAACATCTGCGCCGGCAAGTACGACGCCCTGGGCAGGGAATTTGCCGCACGGGGGACAAAACCGCCGCCGGGGGCGTCAATGGAGAAATTGGCGAATACGTTAAGAGCGTTACAATTGGAGGTTATATGGAAACAGCAGTAGCGGCAATTACGGGGAAGACCCGCATTGACGCCCTTAGGGAGATCGCCTTTGCGAACGGCCATCATCAGAACAACTGGGTCGAGATGTCGTACCTGCGGGGAAAGGCGTACATGGACACCTGTGACGAGTGGTCCCACAATGTGCGGCGGGCGAAGATCGAGGCGTACATCCTCGACAACTACACCGTGGAAGTTACCCCCGGCGAGCTTCTGGCGGGCCGCTTTTCCCACGACGTGGTCCTGAGCCCCGAACAGGAAGCGGAGTGGCAAAAGGGGAAAGAGGCCGTAAAACTGGGCGGCCGCCTGAGCGGCTGGGGTTCCGCCGCGACCGGGCACCGGGTGGTGGATTACGAACTGATCCTTACCCAGGGGGTAAAGGCGATTCTCGCGAAAATCGATGAAAAGCTGGCCCCGCTTGACTACTACAACCCCGAAGACGCGGCAAAAACGGCGTTTTACCGGGCTTCGAAGATCTCCCTGGAGGCGTTCTGCCGTTTTGCGGGCCGTTTCCGGGAGAAGCTCCTGGCCCTGGCCGGGGCGGAGGCCGATTCCGTGCGGAAGGCCGAATACCTGGCTATGGCGCAGAACTTTGAGAAGGCCCCCTACGAACCCTGTACCCGCTTTTACGAGGCCCTGCAGATCGTCTGGTACGCCGAATTTGTCTTCGCGCTGCTGGGCGATACATCCCTGGTGGGCCGGCCCGACAGCTACCTGTACCCCTTCTACCAGAGGGACATTGAACAGGGCCTCCTTACCAGGGAAGCCGCGTTTGAAATGATCGCCAATTTCTACCTAAAGCAGAACGAAATTTACGATACTTGG
>JAISMQ010000194.1 GCA_031276685.1 Treponema sp.
GCGGTGGCTGACGTGGTTTGACAAGGACAGCCCGGAGTCGTTAGTGGAGGAGGTAGTTAAGATGGACGGGGCGATACGGAAGGCGGAGGAGAAGCTGGCGCAGGTATCTGGGAGCGCAGTGGCGCTGCGGGTGTACCACAGGAGGGAGATGGCGATGTCCGACATGACGACCGGCCTGAACCACGCCCGGGAGGAAGGGGAGAGGGAGGGTCTGCAAAAAGGCAGGCTGGAAGGTCTGAACGAGGGCATACGGAAAGGCCTGCAGAAGGGCAGGCTGGAAGGCAAACTCGAGATCGCCCTGAGTTTCAAGAAACTCGGCGTACCTGTTGAACAGATAGCGCAGGGGACCGGGCTTTCCATCGAGGAAATAAAGCGCCTGTAGCAATCCCCATAACCAGCCGGCATACGCCGATTTTGCCCCTGGGTAAGGGGGACAGGGGCGGGAGGTAAAACAACGCGACAAAGGGTAAAACGGCCCTGGGGCGGGACAGCAACGGCGCGGAAGGCGCACGAAGGGGGGAAAACGGGCGCAAAGCTTCGGTGTAGACCCGAAGGGTCCCGTGTCCGCCACAGGTGTTTTGCTTCCCCTGTTTTCCTGTCCACCGCAATGTTGTATATGCGGTTGCCCTGGTAATGTTCCCGCCCATACTTTCCTTTTTTAGTCAAAAATCGTATCATGGGGGTTAGTTACGCAGTTTTAGGTGTGGGGCCGGCGTTCCGGCGGGGCCATGCCGAGGGCGGGAGGACTTTATGAGGATTACCACGCGGGGCCGTTACGCGCTCCGGGCGACCCTGGCGCTTTCGCTGCTTGGAAAGGGGGGAAGGCCGGTCCCGGTTAGTGATCTGTCCGAATACGAGGATATTTCGCCTGTGTTTCTGGAGCAGATCTTCTTCAAACTCCGCAGGGCGGGGATTGTGGACTCCGTCCGGGGGCCCAGCGGAGGTTTTTACTTTGCCCTGCCCCCGGAATCCCTTACCGCCAGGGCTATCCTCCTGGCCGCCGGGGAGGACCTGGGGGATGCGCCCTGTGACAAGCATGCGGATAGCTGCGCCCGCACAAACTGCTGCCCCAGCCACAGGGTCTGGATGGATCTGAACAAGCTGATGAACAACTACCTGGAAAGCCTTACCCTGGATTCGATCCTCCGGGGCGGGACCCCGTGAAGCGTTCCGGGGACCGTGCCGACTACCGGAAGGCTGTCGGGATCCTCAGGCGGGAGCGCCGGGGGATGACCGCCGCGGATCTGGCCGCGGCCGCCGCGCTGCCCCTTTCCAGCGCGCGGGAACTCCTAAGCCAGGCAGCGGACGAGTTCCGGGGGAGGCTGCGGGTAACGGAATCTTCGGAGATCCTCTACGACTTCCCGCGGGGCTTTACGAGCCGTTACCGGAGCCTGGGGGCCCGGTTCGGCCGCTTTATGGACGGCTTCGTCTCCGTCAGCCTTAAATGCCTGTCCTGGGCCTTCAAGGCGTGGATCCTCGTCATGCTTGTGGGGTACTTTGCCATTTTCATGCTTATCGCCCTGGCGGCCCTTGTCCTTTCGATGGCCGGGGGTTCCTCCGGCTCGAACAGCCGGTCCCGGAACAGTTCAGCCGGGGGGGTTTTCCTCGCCTCCCGTATTTTCGACCTTATCATCCGGCTCTGGTTCTATTCGGAGCTTACCAGGGCCATGGACGGATCCTACCAGCGGTCCGCGCCACGGCGGCGGGGGAAGCCCCTGCACAAGGCGGTCTTCTCGTTCGTCTTTGGGGAAAAAGACCCTAACGAGGGCGCGGACGCGGCGGAAAAGCGGGCGCTTATCGCGCGCCTGGGGGCCTGCCGGGGCATTATCTCCCTGCCGGAGTACATGGCCGTTACCGGGCTGGGGCCGCAGGAAGCGGAACAGGGGATCCTGGCGTTTTGCGCGGAGTTCGGCGGATTTCCGGAGGCGACCGACGAGGGGACCATCGTGTACCGCTTTCAGGATATCCTGCTCCGCGCCGCCACGGCGGAAACCGCCAAAGCGGAATCAGCCACAAGCAGGGCTGCCGCGGAGGCCACTGCGGGAACGGCTGCGGCCTGGGGGCCGCCAAGGCAGCGGCGGGTTTTTTCCTCCAACAGCAAGAGCATGAACGTCTGGTTCGGAATCATCAATTCGGTGAACCTGCTGGTCGGGGCTTACTTTTCCTCCCAGGCCCTGGGCGTCGGGATCATCAGGACGGCAGAACAACTCCAGGCCGCCCCAAAGCTGTACGGCATAACCTATTACCTGGCTTCGCATGTTTTTGATAACCCCTACCCGGTCATACTGGCGGGCCTGGGCTTTGTCCCCCTGCTCTTTTCGGCCTTCTTCTGGCTTATCCCCGCCCTGCGTTCGGCGCGCCTAAAAAGCGAAAACCGGGCGATAGAAAAACGGAACCTGCGGAAAAGCGGCTTCCGCGTAATCTGGGAACGGCCAAGGGGCGTCAGGACGGCGGATCTGGCCGCCGCGAGCCCCGGATCCCCCGAAAAAGAGCGGGAAAAGATCATTACCGAGATGGGATCCTACTCCCAGCCCGATGTGGAAGTGGACGACCGGGGGACGGTCTACAACTTTACGGAACTGGAGCGGGAGAAAAAGGCCCTGGAATCAGGCCGGGCCGCGGTAAACCCGGAAGATTTCAAGATAGGCAAGGTGATCTTCGACAGCGAGTAGGCGGGAGCGTCCCTATCCCCC
>JAISMQ010000002.1 GCA_031276685.1 Treponema sp.
TTCCCTTAAAGGCTCGATCCTGGAGATCCTGCTCCCCTTCCTGCTGGTGGCCGGTTATTTTACCGGCATTCTTACCCTTGTGGAGATTGGGGCCGCCGCAGTGATCTACATTTTCGTTGTGGAGGTGCTGATCCACCGGGATATCCCGCTTAAAGACGTGCCGCAGGTCTTTCTAAAGGCGGCGCCCATTATCGGGGGGGTCCTGGCGATTCTGGCGCTTTCGCAGTCCCTTTCGTACTACATCGTGGATACCAACGTGCCGATGGAACTGGCTGACTGGATGCAGCGGGCCGTTACGTCGAAGTACCTGTTCCTGCTGCTCCTCAACCTGGCGCTCCTGGTGGTGGGCTGCCTGATGGACATTTTTTCCGCCATCCTTATCGTCCTGCCCCTTATCGTCCCCCTGGGGGCGGCTTACGGCATCGATCCCGTCCACCTGGGCGTTATCTTTATCATCAACCTGGAGCTGGGCTTCCTGACCCCCCCGGTGGGGCTTAACCTGTTCCTCGCCTCGTACCGCTTCAAAAAGCCCTTTGTGAGCATCTGCCGCTATGTTTTCCCCTTCCTCGTTATCCAGTTCGTCGTGGTTATGCTGGTAACCTACGTGCCCGCCCTTTCCACGTTCCTTACCCGGTTTTTCTAAAAGACCGCCCGCTTTTTCTACCGGCCCCCCGGGGCCGGCCCCTTACCAGACCGACAGGGCGCTCCCTTCGCGCAGTTCCAGGGCCCGTTCAAAGACCAGGGTGTCCCCCTCGGCCTTGAATTCCAGCTCCTGCCCGCCAAGGGCGGCGCGCCGCCTGCCGCAGCCCCCCAGCCGGAGCCGCCTGAGCGTCTGCGTCCCGTAGAGTACGCTTAAAACGGCGGATTCCCCCGTCCGCTCAAAGAGGCCCCAGGCTTTGTCCAGGGACCAGAAATATTTGCCGTCCCGCAGCGGGTTAAAGCCGATTTCCAGCCGGGGCATGTCGTAGGAAAAGCCCGAATAGGCCAGCAGCAGGGCCCAGGAGGCCATGCTCCGGGCGTAGTTGCTGCCGCACTCCATTTCGTTCCAGGGGTTGCGGTTTTCCCCGTCGTAGCGGCCCCTGACGCCCCGCACGATGTCAAGGCCCTCTTTTTCCAGCCCTGCCTGGATCATGTGGACGGCGGCCTGGTATTCAAACCCGTGCATGCACTCTTCCGAATACGGGACGGGGATAACCGGCTTGCGGACGCCCGCGGGCCATTCGCATATCACCGCCCCCGCCTCGTCGTTAAGGCCGAAGATCCGGCAGGGGTTAACGTGGCAGCGCAGGCTGGGCTTAAAGTTGTGCGCGTAGATCGCGGCAAGGGCGCTTTTTACCTGGGCGCTGTCGTAGATCTCCCCCAGGCCGCATAGATTCGCGTGCCACTGGGCAAGGACCTGGTCGATTTCGCAGCCTTCGGCGTACTGGTACTTTATTTCCCCGGCCTCGTCGTTCCAGTAGGCGCGGAGGGCGGATTCGCCGGGGCCGTCCTCGAAGGACCCGACAAGGGCCCGGTCTTCCAGGCTGATCCGCTGGATATAGTACTCCCCGTTAAAGAGGTTCTTGTCCGACCAGGCCTTGCCTTTTTCAAACATGGCCCGGTACTGTCCGGCGTCGCCGTCCCCCAGGGCCTCCGCCATTTCGGCGGCGGCCTTTAGGGCCGCCAGGTAGAAGCCCTGGAGCCACGAATTGGGCCCGAAGAGTTCCATGTCCAGCGTGTGGTGCTGCCGTCCGGTAATAACCCCGCTTTTACCGGGATCCCAGCGGTCCCTGTTTTCGCCGGACCAGGCGAACTCCAGGGATTTTTTTACCGAAGGCCACAGCCCGCGCAGCCATTCGGTATCCCCCAGGATCTTCCAGTCCCGGTAGGTTTTGATAAGGCCCCCCATCTGGCCGTCCACGCAGGGGCGGAAGGACAGGCGCCCCGTGCCAAGGGGAAGCTGGAGGCGGAAGGGCATGCCGCCGTCGGGACGGAGGTTGTAGGCGTAATCCGCCTCCCGCATCGACCGCTCAAGGGCGGGGAACAAAAACGGCAGGGCGTAGGCGTAGTTCCAGACATGGGTGCAGGAGCCCTCGCAGCTCCCCCGGTTCGCCGCGCAGCCCTCCCAGCCGTAGAAGGTGCCGTCCTCCAGCCGCCAGACCGTGGGGCTTTTCAGTACCGCGATGGCGGAGCTAACGGCGTCCAGGGCCTCTTCCGGCAGGTTTGACGAGAACAGGGCGTCCCGGAAACGGCGGGTTTCCCCCTCAAGGCGGTCCCAGTTTTTAAGGGCGTAGGCGGCGGACTCAAAAGAATCCTTGAATAGGACCGCGTAGTAGTTCTTCCAGGTGACAAAGGCCCCGCCGGCGTCCCGGGTCCCCTCGTGCTCGTTCCAGTCGTTGTAGTTGTCCGGGTGGTTCCAGGTAAGGATGAAACGGAAGCTCCGGCGTTCCCCCGCCCCGACGCGGGCGCTGACCGCCAGGGACGCGATATCCTCGCCCCGGGCCGCGGGATCGGCGGGGTAACTGCGGTTTTTCAGGGCCCCGGCGCGGGTAAAATCCCGCCAGAAGACCCCGACATTGTCGAACCAGGACCCCCGGTACCAGTATTCCTGGTAGCTCAGGGCCCCTTCGCCCGCGACCGCGAAGCTCATGTCCCCGGCGCCCAGGCCCGCCGGTTCCAGCGAGCTTAGGGTTATGGCGTTTATACCGCCTTCGGCGCGGAACCTGTTGAGCTTCCCGCCGGCGTAAGGGTTGGCGACGGACAGGCAGACCGTGTAGTCCAGCGCGGTATCGCCGGTATTGTGAATTTCAAGCTCGAAAAACGCCCCCGGTATGCCCGAATCCCGGTCGTTCAGCGGGATAAACGGGTTGAAGGCGCGGAGGCTTAGGGCGCCGGGGAAGGTTTCGTCCTGGAAGCCGATTTCGGCAAAGGGGAAGGTCCCGGAAAACGTGCAGTCCCTAAAGTGGGGGAAGCCCGCAAGCAGGTACCGTTCGGGCCCAAAGCCGTAAGCCCCGCCGCTCCCCATGTAGGGCGGCGGCAGGTCGGCGTTCAGAACCCGGGCGTCCAGCGTTTCCCCTTCCCGTTCCGCCTTGACGGCGAAATGGGAAAAACCGTTCAGGCTCCCCTTGGAGGGCCTGTTGAAGATCTCCCAGTCGATAAGACGGCCGGTCCCCGAAAGCCCCAGGGAGCCGGTGCCGATTCCCCCCAGGGGGAACGAGATCTGGCCGCGTTTGTTACCCGTGAATACAAAATTTGGCATGGGCCACGTTATACCCGCAGCCCCGCTTGTTGCAAGCCCGCGCCGCAAACCTGCGCTGCAAGCCCGCGGCTTAGGCGTTCCCCCGCAGTTCGTGCAGCTCCCTAAGGCCCCGCAGTTTGAAGGTCGCCTTTTCCTGGATCTGGCGCACCCGCTCCCGCGTGATCCCCAGGACTTTCCCCGTTTCTTCCAGGGTAAGGGGTTCCTCGCCGGTAAGGCCGTAGCGCATCTGGATGATCCTCATCTCCCGTTCAGAAAGCTGGGAAAGGATATCCCCCATGGTCTCCTGGATCGTCATGGAAAAGACCTTTTCAAAGGGCTCGGTCAGCGTTTCGTCCTTGATCAGCTCCGCCAGGCGGGTCAGGTTGGCGTCGTCAACGATGATGTCGATGCTGGTTGTTTCCTGCGACAGTTTTACGATTTCCTTTACCTTGGAAACAGGTATCCCCAGGTATTCGGAAAGTTCCTCGTTGCTCGGGTCCCGGCCCAGGTCCTGGGTAAGCTGTTTGGCGACAAAGTAGCACTTCTTGATGGTGTTGAGCATGTAGTTGGGGATCCGGATAACCCGCCCCTTGTCGGCGATGCTTTTGATAATCGCCTGCCTGATCCACCAGGTGCCGTAGGTAGAGAATCTGCAGCCCCGGGTATAGTCAAACCGTTCCACCGCTTCGATCAGGCCGATATTGCCTTCGTCGATCAGATCCAGCAGCGAAAGGCCCCGGTGCTGGTAGTTCTTCGCGATGGAAACCACCAGCCGCAGGGTGGCGTTGAACATCCTGTTTTTGTAGGTAAGCAGGAGGTCCTCCGTGGCGGTCTTTTCCTGCCGGTTTTTTTCGGGCTCCCCTTCTTTTTCCAACTGGGCGATTTTTTTCCGCAGTTCGTCCAGCTTCTGCCCGATATGCCGTTCCTCGTCAATCGAAAGCAGGGAATAACGGGAAATCTGCTTAAAGTACAGGGCCAGAGGATCCGTTTCCTTGAACGTCCGCGCCCGTTTTACCTTTTTTTGCGCCCGCGCCGGCCCGAGAAAATCCCCGCGTTCCTTCTGTAACGCCGTTTTTGACATGACAACCTCCAGTGTTTTAAATGGGCGCTATGCCCGGGGAGCCTTGGACGGATCGATAGGGTTGTCTTTCAAAAAAACCAGAAAAAACAACTGGGGCTTGTCGGAAACCGCGTCGATTCCCAGTTTCCCAATCTCCGTCCCCGGGCTTACCCGGTCCCCCTCTTTTACCGACAGGCTTTCACAGCCCCCGTAGACGTACAGGTAGCCCCCCGCTACCTGTACTATCGCCACTCTTCCGAATCCCCGGTACGGCCCCGCGGATATCACCGTCCCCTGGGTAAGGCTCCGCACCGATTCGGCGCGTTCCCCGGTTACCATGACCCCCGGCAGCTTCCCGTCCATGTAGACAATCTCCTTGGGCGCGACCGGCCAGCGGAGGGAGCTGTCGACCTCCTTTACCGTAGTCTGCCGTACCCCATCATTAAGAGACCCTGCAAGGGCGGGGGAGGTTACAGTCCCGGCGCCGGAAGTTTCCGTGACCGCCCCGGCGCTTGCCGGGATACGGATCAGATCCCCCTCCTTGAGCACGTAAGTCTGGGAAAACCCGTTGGCCTCCCGCAGCGCCTGGACCGTAGTGCCGTTGGTCCGGGCGATATTGTACAGAGTTTCGTCCCGCGCCACCCGGTGTTCCCGGTAGACCGTCCGCCCCGTATTTTCTGTAATCCCGATAGGATTTACGGGGATTGTAAGCCGCCTCCCCGCCTGGAGCCGCGAAGCGTCGGTGATGTTATTCAGGATCATAAGATCTCCGGGATCGATATTGAAGGACCGGGCGATTGAGTAGATCGTCTCCCCCCTCCCCACGATGTGAACCACATCCTCCGCAGGCAGCGGGGCGGACAGAAAGGCCGCGAACAGCAGGAGTACGCATCGATGATCCATAACATTTCATTGTCGGTTGTTTCCCCTTTTTCCGTAAGGCGGCCATGAAAATTTATGCCACATGCGCGTTCCATACGCAAGGCCGTCCTTTTGCCTATGGAACAATATGGCTCCAATTCCCCGTCTTTACAACAGTTTTCAATGAAAGATCTTAGGTTAGTGAAATAATGTTCAAAAACGCAGGAATTAGTACAAAGCAAGCGCCGTGCGCAGAAGCCAGCGCATATACCACAACGATATTCGCTGCGGGCGCTTAAAAACAGGGTTTGGCTGTGTCTTGGGGTCCTGCTGAACTTGTGGAAAGCAAGAAAAGTTTTCATAATGCCCGCATGGGTGATTACAAACGCCCCAGTTGGGACGAGTACTTTATGGAGGTCTGCGACGCCATTTCCAAACGGGCAACCTGCGACCGGGGCCGTTCGGGCTGCGTTATCGCCAAAGACAACCAGATCCTGGTTACCGGCTATGTGGGCGCCCCGGCGGGGCTTCCCCACTGCGACGAGGCGGGGCACCAGCTCAAGAAGATGCTCCACGAGGACGGCAGCGTTACCACCCACTGCGTGCGTACCGTCCACGCGGAACAGAACGCCATCTGCCAGGCCGCCAAACGGGGCATCGCCATCGCCGGGGCGACCCTCTACTGCCGCATGACCCCCTGCCGCACCTGCGCCATGCTGATCATCAACTGCGGCATCGTCAGGGTGGTCTGCCAGCGCCGTTACCACGACGCGCAGGATTCCGAGGCTATGTTCGGCATGGCGGGGATAAAGCTTGAATACGTCTGTTCCGGGGTGGAGCGCTACGAGGACCAGTAAGCGGGCCGGCCCTGCCGGCGGCCCCGCAGGGTACCGCCGGAGCCGGCTTTGGAGGTGGCGGGAGTCGGACCCGCGTCCTGACGCGTGAAACACAAGCCTCTACAGGTTTAGCCGTTTATTGTATTGTCGGGACCGGCTTGGCTAAACGGCACGCGGCCGGCCCGTATCCGTTTAATCTTACCGCAGCCCGTCCGGCGCCGGAGATGCGGCCAGCCTTGGTTGTGACGCGGAAGCCCTCCCTCAAGGCGGCGGAAAGGTTCCACGCGGTTACGCAGCTAAGGCGTAATCGTAACTGTCGTTATTGGCAGTTAAAGTTTTTGCCTAATCAGGAGCTAGGCACTCCACCTGCAGCCTGTGCCCCAAACCGCGACAGTCGAAACCGGTACACCCCCGGAACACAAGCGTCTTTAGCATACTGCCTATGCCCGGCGAAATCAAGGGCTGCGGGCCGTTCGGAACCGCTGATTTTTGGATATATTGCATTATTTGCTTGATTTAGCGGCAAAGCTGCGCTAGCTTAGATACATGCCGCAAGTTAAGGCCGATCCCCGGCTCGGGCCGCGCCGGGCCGCGCCTGCCGCAAAGCCCCGGTTTCGGGCCAGGGGGAGGTTCCGGTGAACGCCGAAGGGGGAGGGCTGCTCATCTTAAGCGACGAGGAAACGCGGCTGATCGCGGAGATTGAAAAGGCCCTTGCCGAGGAAAAGTCCCAGGATCTGGCGGGCCTGCACGAGCGTTACGAGTGCCTTGTCACCCTGGGCAAGGCCGTGTCCCGGTTTCCCTCCGTCAGGGAATCCCAGCGCCTTAGGGGGGAGGAGCGGGACGAGGCCCAGCTTGTCCAGTCCCTCTGCTCGTTTTCGTCCGGGAACCACCTGCTCCATATCCCGACCAAGGTTCTGGCGATTCGCGGCTTTCTGGTGGCGAAATTCCACTACTACACGATGCTCCACGCCCTTTCGCGGGACGAACAGCCCTGGGTCCGCTCGCTCAAGTCCAGCGCGTTCCAGGTGATCAGCACCCTGATGGCGGAAGCGGTGTACTTTTCCTGCCTGGAGGACGCCGTTTTCTCCCCGGATGTCAAACTGGGCATAGCCAACGACCTTATCTCCCTGTGGGACAGCGGTACCGACGCCCGGACAAACCGCCACTTGCCCGCGCTGGAAGCCCTGTGGTCGGCCCGGGAAGAAACGCCCCCGGCCTTCGGGACCATGGACGGCAACAGCGAGCTGTTCCGCATCTCCTTCGAGATGGGCCCGGACTGGCAGGACTTTCTGGGCGACGGCTCCACCAGCGACGAAACCCGCTGGGCCCTGGAAGAATTTCTTTTCGGCCTTTCCTTCGAGGAGATCCGGCAGGTCCGCGCCCGGCTTCTGCGTTTCCGGATCAACGCGGTAAACTACGACGAGGTAAAGAGCTACCTGGGCCACAAACCCGCGTTCACAATGGTAGAGGGCGGCGACATACGGAACATCTTCGACTTTTACACCGACCGCCAGGAAGCGGCCAAGTTCCGCAAAAGGTCCGCCGCCCCGGGCCCCTACCACACGCTGGAAGAGCTCTACCTGCGCTACCGGATCCTCCAGGAACGGGGCTCCTAGCAGCCTGTCGCACGTGTTGGTTTTTCCGGCCTTTTTCGTTGAAAAAGTCAGAAAAACCACGATTATCGGGCTGCTTTCGGGGTTTGCAGGGTAAAAAATCGCCTAACCGGCGATTTTTAAGAGGTTTGGGCGCGAAGCGCGACAGAGTCCTAGAAAAGCACGTGGACCGGGCGGCCGGGGAAGTCCCCCGTCTCGATCCGGGACTGCGGCGCGAATACAAGGTCCAGCCCCAGATCCGCCAGCACCCCGTAGCCCTTCCCGGCCATAAATGCCCGCATCTCAGCGCCCCCCTTCTCCACACATTCCGCGGCGACAAGGCCGATTTCGTAGGCTTCAAAGTCGACGGTCTTTAGAACGGCCATTTCCGCGCCTTCCACGTCCAGCGAAAGAAAGTCGATGGCCCGCCGGCCGGGGTAGTTTGCCATAAGTTCGGAAAAGGTGACGGCCTTTACCCGGATGCGCTCGGGCCGGCCGCCCTCCCGCCTGATCCAGTCCGTATGGCCGCCGGCCATTTCCGATTCGAGGCCGCTCAGGGTATCCACCCCGGCGGCGTGGATAAAAGCGGCGGCGGGATCGCCGGAGCCCGCCAGGGCGACCTGGTAGCAGTCGCAGCGGCGGTTCCGCCGGAGCTGTTCAAAAACGCCGGGCAGGGGCTCCACGCAGGCCCCCTGCCAGCCGAGCCGCTCGAAAACGTAGCTGTTGCTGTAGGTTATGCCGTCGTGGGCGCCGATGTCCAGGAAGAAGCCTGTTTCCTTCCCCCGGAAGTAGAGGTAGGCCAGCAGGTCCTGCCCGGCCTGGCCGGGGAACGAGAGCCCCGTCCGCATCTCCGCGTAAAGGCGGATCAGCAGGCTTGCCGTGTTGGCGTTTATCTCCGCGTCCCGCAGCCGTTCGTCAATTGAAAGAGTGTCCACGTTCCGTTCCTTTGGCGTCCCGGGGATGCCCAATGATCGGGGTTTTACAGGGCGGCATGATCCTAGTGCCGCCGGGCGATATCCTCAAATTCATCCTGCAGCGTTACGACCGCGTCGGTCAGGACCGGATCAAACTGGGCGCCCCGGCCTTCCTGTATGATGCTGATGGCATCGCGGTAGGGGAGGGCCGCTTTGTAGACGCGGGCGCAGACCAGGGCGTCGTACACGTCCGCCAGGCTGGCAATCCGCGCCGACAGGGGGATATCGCCGCCCCTGAGCCCCTGCGGGTAGCCCTTGCCGTCGTAGCGCTCGTGGTGGCCGTAGCAGATATCCTCGCAGTGCCGCAGGTAGAGGGAGCTGTTCACATCCCCCAGTTCGCCGATAATTTCCTTGCCCCGGAGGGTGTGGGTCTTCATGACGGCGAATTCCTCGTCATCCAGGCGGCCCGGTTTGAGGAGTATCCGGTCGGGGATGGCGATTTTCCCCACGTCGTGAAGGGCCATGGCCTTTACGATGGTGGGGGCGTCCAGCCTCCGCAGTTCCCCCGCGTAAACCGAAGTGGCGCCGATTAGATAATTGCAGAGGGCCTGCACGTAAAGCTGGGTCCGTTTGACATGCTCGCCGGATTCAATGTCCCGGTGTTCAATAACGTTGGCAAGGCCCTGGAGGGCGTTGTCCAGCGTGGCGGTGGCCTCCGCCGTTTTTTCCGCCACCATCTGTTCCAGATTGTCGCTGTAGTTTTTCAGGGCGACCTGGTTCCGGACCCGCAGCTTGACGCGCCGGGGTACGAAGGGCTTGTTGATAAAGTCCACCGCCCCGGCGGCCAGCAGTTCGTCTTCGGAATCGTTTTCCGCAGTAATAAAGATAACGGGGATCCGCCGCAGGGATTCTTCGGCCTTTAGGATATCAAAGAGTTCGCGCCCGGTCATTTCCGGCATCATCACGTCCAGCAGGATAATTTTGGGCATTTCCCCGGCGCCGCGCAGGTACTCCAGAGCCTCCTTGCCGTTATTCGCGATAGCGACCCGGTATTCGTCTTTCAGAATTTCTTCAAGAATCATGATGTTAATATCAACATCATCGACTACCAGAACGGACGGAAGCGGCTCTGTGCTACGTGGCATACTTCGCTATGACCTCGTCCAGTTTTTTTAGGGTCTCGTCGTAGGCGGCTTTTAGGGCGGCGGGGTCCGCTCCGGCCCCGTCCTTGATCCGGCCTTCCAGATCCCGCGCCTGCTCAAAAAGCTCGGTAAGCGAAAGGTTGGCGGCCAGCCCTTTAAGGGTATGGGCGGAAATCCGGGCCTTTTCCATGTCCCCGGCGGACAGGCGGGCGGTCAGATCCGCAAAATTGGTATCGCTTTTGAATTTTTCCAGCAGTCTGGCGTAAAGCTTGCCGTTGTTCATGACCCGCTTCAAGCCTTCTTCGGGGTTAATGTATATCTTTTCTTCTGGCATGCGGGAACCTCCGGAACTTTTATACTATACTACAAAAATTCCCAAGGTGAAAGCCAGGGCAGGGCCGGCGCATATACATGGGAATATTACCGCAGACGGGGAAAGACAGGGGGCAAAATACCTATGCCGGCTACGCTTGCTTTGCGCCAACAGGTTGCTTCCCATTTCCTGAGGTTCAGATGGCGCAAAGCTTCGTTCAAGTGTCCGCCACAGGCATTTTGCCCCCTGTCTTTAACGCTTGCCACAATTCCCCATAGCCAATATACGCCAGCCCTGCCGTTAGAGTAAGGTTAGCATACGTGGAAGGTAAAACATCGGTGTGAGAGGTATAAAACGGCTCTGTTTTTATTTATATGCGCCGGCCCGGTTAGTCCAGGGCCCACACCAGGAGGCCGCTAAGGAGGGCCGCCGTTGGTATCCCCACCAGCGTAAACGTCTTCCAGAACCGCGAGCTTTTTTCGTATTTCGCCGATAAGGCCGATTGCGTCCTGTAGGTTTCGGACATTTCGGTCAGCCGCGCCTGCAAGTCCTTCAACAAGCTCTCCCGCCCGGCTATTATGCT
>JAISMQ010000036.1 GCA_031276685.1 Treponema sp.
CGATTGACGGCGCCTCCGGGGGCACCGGCATGAGTCCCTGGCGGATGATGGAGGAGTGGGGGATTCCCTCGCTGTACCTGCACAGCGCCGCCGCCGAATACGCCGCCATCCTGGCCGCATCCGGCAGACGGGTTCCCGACCTGGCCTTTGCCGGGGGCTTTTCCACCGAAGACCACGTGTTCAAGGCCCTGGCCCTGGGCGCCCCCTACGTGAAGGCGGTCTGCATGGGCCGGGCCCTGATGATCCCCGGCATGGTGGGCAAAAACATCGCCCTGTGGCTTAAAGAGGGGAACCTGCCCAAATCCGTGTCCGATTACGGTTCCACGGCGGAGGAGATCTTTGTCAACTACGAAAAGGTCAAAGACCTTGTGGGCGCTTCGGAAATCAAAAATATTCCCCTGGGGGCCATCGGGATCTACAGCTACGCGGAAAAGATCAAAGTGGGGCTGCAGCAGCTTATGGCCGGGGCCCGGCGCTTTAACACCGGCGTTATCGGCAGGAAGGACCTGATGTCCCTGACGGAGGAATGCGCCAGGGTAACGGGCATCCCCTATCTGATGGACTGCTACCGGGAAGAGGCGCTGGAGATTCTGAAAAGCTAAGTAGTACCGCCCTGCCGACAGGCGGCAGGGCCTGCGCATGTAACTGAAAACGGGGCCGTTTTATACCTTGCACGCCGATGTTTTACCTTCCACGTATGCTAACCTTGTCCAAGGGCAGGGCCAGCGCAATGGGAAATTACGGCGGGCAGGGGAAGCGAAACGCCTGTGGCGGACACTTGAACGAAGCTTTGCGCCATCTGAACCGCAGGAAATGAGGAGCAAGCTTCTGGCGCAAAGCAAGCGTGGCCGGCACAGGCGTTTCGCTTCCCCTTTTTCCTGTCCATCGCAATATTCCCATGTGCATGCGCTGGCCCTGCTGCGGCCGGCTTGACACGCCTTCGAGGGCGCGGTAGTTTGAGAAGCCTTGCAGGCGCGCGGCGCAGGCAGGGCAAGGAGCCGCAATGAACCCTTTCGCCAACTTTTCCGTCATGTCCTATTCGTTTCACGGCCTGCTCAGGCGGGGGGCGATCAACGTCTTCGGCTACCTTGAGACGGCTAAATACCGCTACGGGCTTGGTACCGCCGATATCTGGAACGGCCTTATTACCAGTTATGACGATGACTACATAACAATTCTGAAACAGAACATTGACGAGCGGGGCCTGGCGGTAGTGAATCTGTGCTGCGACGGGACCCATATCTGGGATAACGATCCTGAAACGCGGGCCGCGAACGAAAGCCTGGCCTGGAAATGCCTGAACCTGGCGGAGAAGATCGGCGCCCGGACGATTCGGATTGACGCCGGGGTCCGGGAGGACGTTTTTTCCGCCGAGCAGACGGACTATACGGCGAAAAAATACCGGGAGTACTGCAAACGGGCCGCCGCGTTCGGCGCGAAGCTGGGGACGGAGAACCACTGGGGGGCCACCCGCTTTCCGGCGAACGTCGAAAAACTCTTCGCCGCGGTGAACGAGGCTAACTTCGGCCTTCTGCTGCACCTGGGGAACTGGGCCGAAGGCGACAAGGACGCGAACGACAGGGCCTTCGCCAAAAGGGCCATGCACACCCACATCGATTTTGAACACTGCGCGGACGCGGAGCGGGTGCTGCCGCCCCTGCAGGCGGGGGGCTACTCCGGCTGCTGGTCGGTAGAAAGCCACAAGTCCACCAACGAGTACAACAACGTCGCCTTCCAACTGGCCCAGGTTAAGCGGGTTATCTGCCCGATGGACTACCGTTAAAGGAGCGGGATCATGGAAACCGTAAAGGTCGGCATTATCGGCTGCGGGGTTATCGCCCGGGCGGCCCACGGGCCGGAGTACAAGAAGCTTGGCGGCAGGGTAGAGATTGCCGCCGCCTGCGACATCGTAAAAGACAAGCTGGATTCCTACTGCGATCAGTTCGGCATCAAAAAGCGGTATTCCACCATCGCCGAAATGCTTGGCGATGACGAGATCCAGGCGGTGGACGTGTGCCTGCACAACAACATGCACGCCCCCACGGCGATAGAGGCGATGCGCCGGGGCAAGGACGTTTACTGCGAAAAGCCCATGGCCGGTTCCTACGCCGACGCGCTGGCGATGCTGGAGGCGGCGAAAAAATACGGCCGCAAACTCCATATCCAGCTTGGCCTGATCTACAGTTCCGCTTCTTTCGCGGCCAGGCGGCTCATTGACGGCGGCGATCTGGGGCGCGTATACCACATGCGCTCCACAGGCTTCCGGCGCCGGGGCCGGCCCTATGTCGACGGGTACGGGGAAAAGGAATTTGTCAGTTCCAAAGTGGCGGGCGGCGGGGCGCTTCTTGACATGGGGGTGTACCACATCTCCCAGCTTCTGTACCTGACGGGCAACAAGCGGCCGCTGCGGGTCACGGGCCACGCCTATCAGGAACTGGACATGGACCCCGGCCGGAAGGCGCTGTCCGGTTATGACGTGGAAGAGCTTATCGTGGGCATGGTTGATTTTGAAGACCGCCTGAGCATGGACCTGGTCGAATCCTGGGCCATGAACCTGGACACGCTGGAGCCTTCCTGCATCCTGGGATCGGCGGGGGGGCTGCGGCTTAATCCCTTCAGCTTCCACTACACGAAGCACGACATGGTCTTTAACGCGGCCCTTGACGAGCACGATCTCGATTTCCGGTCGTCCACGGTGTACCCCGAGCAGATGTACTACCGGAACTCCCAGGCCCACTGGATCGCCGCGCTGAGGGGCGAGTGCCCGCTCCTTCCCACTGCGGAAATTGGCCTGAACACCCAGTTGATCCAGGAGTCCCTGTACCTGTCAAGCGATCTTGGCAGGCAGGTTACTACCGAAGAGGTCATCGCCGCAGGCAAATCGAACATGGCCGAGGTTGCCGGGCTGTACAGGTAGGCCGCGGGCGGATTTTTTTGCGTTTTTGGGGTTTTCCCCTTGACAAGGCCCTGGGGGCGTAGACTGGCGCTACGCAGCGGTTCCAAGAAGTTTTGCCGCTGAATATGTATAGCGCGAAAATGATCACGTTTGGTGAAAATGTAGTAATCAGCACGGATGTTCAATTGCCAGGATAAACTGAATGAGTATAATAAAGACGCATGATAAATATTTGTACGGCAAAACTGATAAATATAATATTATTTTAGAGCCTTTATGTGATGATCATTTAAATTTATTATACAAATGGTGCGCCGATTCGGAAGTACTGTATTGGACCGAAGGAGGCGAAGATATAGTACGCAGTTATGATAAAGAAACTGTGCATGAAATATATGGAGGAATATCTAAAAACAATTTTTGTTTTTTAATAAATGCGAATGATATACCAATTGGCGAATGCTGGCTGCAACGAATGAACATAGAATATGTTAAAGAAATGTATCAAGATAATATGGACGTAAGAAGGATTGACATGGCCATTGGGGAAAAAGAATATTGGAACAAGGGAATTGGTACGGAATTAATAAAAATACTAGTCGATTTTGCATTTCAAACTGAAAGGGTAGATATTTTGCATTGTCTTTGTGAAGATTATAATATCAGGAGCAAAAGAATATGGGAAAAGAATGATTTTAGGTTAGTATTACAGGAGAAATTAGCACAACCCCAGAGAGGAAAGTTTCAATGCCATTATAGATTAACAAAAGATGAATATTTCAAGAATATAGAGCTTTTCCCAAAACTCGCTTAGTTTTGGGAAAAGCTCTATAATAGTAAAAATAAGGTACGGCGAAACTGCACATGGGCCTACCACAGGTACAGTTTCCCCCGGTCGGCGATAAAGCCCGCCCCGGTAAAGCAGGGGGCGTAGGGGGATTCTGCGGCGGCCTGGCCGTTGACGGTTTCCACGACCAGTTTTTTCCCCGGGTCCGGCTTCCGTGCCCGAAGGGCTTTGAAAAGCTCCGCCGGGCTCCGTTCCGGGGGGCTAAAGATCCGTATCTCCTTGCCGCCGCGCAGCGATACTGCGGCAAGCTCCCGGCCCCGGTAGTAGAGCCGGTTGCGGGGGGACCGGGCGGGAAGCCGGGGGTCCGGGTTTTCCATGCCCAGTCCGGCGGGGCTGGCGGGGTCGGCGGCGTTGATCCAGTAGAGGGCGTCCCGGCCCGCGAATTCTTCGGCCTCCTCCAGTTCCCCCAGGATGCCGGGGGAGGCGAACTGCGGGGCGCTGATTCCGGCGAAGAAGCGGCCCGCGACAAGTTCCCCGGCCAGTTCCATGCGGCGGATCGCGGGGAGGAGCCGGGCCCCGGACAGGGCGGGGCTTTCCCGTTCCCGCAGGGTCCGGCAGAGGACCCCCCAGCGGGCGAGGAGCAGCCGTACCCGGTCCCTGTCCAGCTCGTCCCGGTACAGGGGGTCCTGGGGGCAGGGCTCTCGGTCCAGGGAGAACCAGCGGCCCGGCAGGGGCGCGTTCCGCCGGGCCCTGGCCGCGCGCGTCGCCGCCGGGATTCTGCGGTGCGTGAAGGGGCTTAGCGCCGGCCCGGGGGGCTCTCCCGGCGCGGCCGGATCGGCGGATTCGGGGGCGTCCCAGCCGCCCTGCCGCAGGGCCTCCCAGGAATCCGAACTGAGCCGGCCCTTCCATGCCTGTTCCCAGACGGCGCCGACAAGGGCCCGGCCGCCCGGGCCGGCGGCATCCCTGATCTCCCAATAGCTCCGGGGCAGGTCGAAAAAGCCCGGCCCGCCGGGGAGCCCGGCCTGGCCGCCCGGGCCGGCGCCGCCGGGATCCTGATCGGCCCCCGCGCCTGTTTCCAGAACCAGGTCCAGGTCCTCGGGGCGGCAGAACCCGGCCCGGCCCGCGCCCGCCCCGTACCAGAGGAGCCGCCCTTCCCGCAGTTCCCGGTCCAGGTCCTCGCCCCGGTAGGCGTCCAGGCGGGCGGCGAGGATCTCCGTTTCCCAGAGCCCCGCGGGCAGTTCAAGGCCCGCCGCCCATTCCCCCAGCCCCGCTATGCCGCCTGATTCCGCGCCAAAGCCCTGCCTGAGGGCGAGGAAGGGGACAAGCAGGGAGGCGGGCCGCTCCGCAATCTCCGGGCGGGCACCGGCCCGCCTGAGCCTGAGGAGGAGTTCCAGGTTTTCCGCGTCGCAGACCAGATCCGCGCCCTGGCCTTCCACCGCCACGGGGTAGACAAGGCGGGGGCCTTCCCCGCCCTCCGCAGCGAGCGCCCGTACCGCGCCTTCGATCTCCGCCGGGCCCAGGCCGAAGACTTCGCCGATCCGGGACAGGGGGACCGGCCCCTGGAAACGGAGCCATTGGCAGAGCCATTGGCAAAGCTGTTGGCAGAGCCATTCCCCCGGCCCTCCGCCCAGCCAGGCGCCCTCCCGTTCCCGGTGTACCGCCGATTCAAGGGCGGCGCCCGGCCGCCGCAGGAAGCGCAGCCGCCCCCCCAGGCCGGGATCCCGGCGAAGCTCCTCCCCAAGGGGCTCCGGCAGGGCTTCCGCCAGGCGGCGCCATTCGTCGGCGGGGATGGCGATCCGCTCCTTGACCCATTCGGCAAGGGAACGGGGATCCTCCGGGGCCCAGCCGGGCAGTTCCCGCCGCAGCCGGGCGGCAAAATCCGCCGCCAGGGCCGCAGGGATAAGGGGGCGCAGGGCGGCGTCGCCCAGGGCTTCGGCGATAACTCGGTCGGACAGGGAAGGGCCCCGCGAAGCGCGGAGGCGCAGATCGTCCCGCCCGTCCCCCTGGTAGAGGAGGGCGTTGGTTTCCTGCCAGATGATGCCCCGGGCGAAGGGGCTTCCCGCCGGGCTCTGAAAAAAGGACAGGGCCAGCGCCCCGCTCCCCAGCGCCTCGGCGAAGCTTCGGAAGCCGTCCATATCGAACTCGTCCCGCAGGCAGCTCCGCCAGGCTTCGGCGATCAGGGGGAAGTCTTCCCCCCCGTTCCCGGGGTCCGGCATAACCGCGTCGAAGAGGCGCTTGGACCGCTGCCGGGTAAGCCACAGGGGGCTGCGCCTCCCGAATCCCGCTTTGGGCAGCATGAGGCTCCGCTCCGCCGCCTCCCGGAAGGCCGCGCCGAAGCGGCTGGAGCTTTCAAGCCGCCGCCGGAGCTGGCGCTCGCCCCGGTTCAAACCGGGGTAACCGGGGTTCAAGCCGCAGTTCAGGCCCCGGCCCGGATCACCGGCCCGGCCCAGCGCGAGGAGGGCGCCGGTCACCAGCGTTCTGATCTCCGCCGGGTCCCGTTCGTCCGGCCCGGGGAGGAGGAAGAGGATCGCGTCGTTGTCGGAAAAGGATTCCACCCGCCCGCCGCAGCGGTCCTCAAGCTCCTGGGCGGCGGCGAGGGAGAGGGGGTAGTTGATCGCGCCGCCCCGGAAGCTGTGGAGCAGCACCCGGCACATCCCGCGCCCGCCCCTGACGATCTCGCAGACGACGGACGCGGCCCCCGGCAGGGGGACCCCCCCCTGGGCCTTCCGCTGGGAGTCCAGGTAGCGGTTCAGATCCTCCAGGGCGGCGGCGGAAAATTCCGGCAGATCCTCCGCGCCCAGCTCCCCCCGCGCGCTGAAGCGGTCCAGAATTTCCAGTATCCGCCGGGAAAGCGGGAGGCTGCGGAACAGCGGGTCCGCCCGCCAGAAGGGGGCGTAGCCGGAGTCGTAAGCGGCGGGCTCTACCTCCACCGCCTCGTCCCCTATGGCGCTGATCCGCCAGGAACGGTTCCCCAGGTTGAAATGATCCCCGATCCGGCGCTCCCAGACGAATTCTTCGTCAAGCTCGCCGATCTTCCCCTTCCCCCCGGCAAGCCTCAGCGCGTAGAGCCCCCGGCTGGGGATAACCCCGCCCGAAGCGTAGAGCAGCGCCAGGGTCCCCGGCGCGGCGGCGAGGGAGCCTTCCTCCTGGTAGAGGCGGGGCTTGAGCTCCCTCCGCCTTAGGCCGCCCCCGTAGCCCGCCAGCATCTCCACGACCCGGCCGTAAACGGCGCGGCCAAGGTTCCTGAACACGTAGAAGCCCCGGAGCAGGGTATACAGTTCGTCGATCCGGCGTTCCCGTTCGGCGACAAGGGCCAGGATGATCTGGGCCAGTACGTCCAGCGGGTTTTCAAGGGGCCGGGTTTCCTCGATTTCCCGTTCCCGGATGCCCAGGGCAAGGGCCGCGGCGGAAAGCAGGTCGGCGGCCCGCATCGGGATAAGCCTTCCCCGGCTGGTCCGCCCCGCGCCGTGGCCCGAACGGCCGATCCGCTGGAGGGACGAGGTAAGCGAGGCCGCCGCCCCCGCCAGGATCACCTCGTCAACGGCGCCGATGTCGATCCCCAGTTCCAGGGAGGATGTCGCCACCACGCAGGGGATCTGTCCCTCCGCCAGCGCCTGTTCCACCGCCCGTCTGAGTTCTTTCGAAAGGCTGCCGTGGTGGGCCCGGCAGAGGGGCCGCCCGGCGATCCGGTTGACGGCGTAGCTCAGGCTTTCCGCACCGCGCCGGGAACTGACGAAGACCAGGGTCACGCGGTTTGCCTCTATCCGGCGGAGGATCCGCGCCGCGGCGGATCCCCGGGGCTCCGCCGCGCCGGCCGTGTCCGCCGTGTCCGCCGTGTCCGTCCCGCCGGCCGCGGGCAGCGCGGAGCTTTCCTCCACGGCAAAGCTGATCCGCTTTTCCGAAGGCGGGGCGGCGATACTGACCGGGCGCGGTTCCGGGGAATCCCCGTTCCATTCCAGGCCCCCCAGGAATTCCGCCGCCGCCTCCGCGGGCCGCAGCGTCGCGGAAAGGCCGATCCGCTGGAATTCCCCGGCGGCAAGGGCAAGCCGGTCCGTCTGGCAGGACAGGTAGCTCCCCCGCTTGGTCCCCAGGACGCTGTGGATCTCGTCCAGGATAAGGCAGCGCAGCGAGGACAGGATCTCCCGGCCCCGGGGGTTGAGGAGCAGGATGCCCAGGCTTTCCGGGGTGGTGACGAGGATGGAGGGGGGCTTGCGGTAAAAACGCCGCCGGTCCGCCTGGGGGGTGTCCCCGGAGCGGGTCTCCACGGTGATGGGGGGGAAGGATTCGCCGGCCCCCTCGAAGCGGGCGCGCAGGGCCTCCAGGGGCTCCAGCAGGTTCCGCCTTATATCCTCGTTCAGGGCTTTGAGGGGGGAAACGTAGAGGACCGCGACCCGGCCCGCGTCGTAGGAACCCTGGCAGAACCGGGAAATGGCGGACAGAAAGGCCGTCAGGGTCTTGCCGCTTCCCGTGGGTGCAAGGGCCAGAACGTGGCGCCCGCTGTCGATCAGGGGCCAGGCGGCGGCCTGTACGGCGGTGGGCTTCCCGTAGGTTTCGTGAAACCAGGCGGCGACTAGGGGGTGGAAGGGGAGGGGATCCATGGCCGGGCGGGGAACCCCCTATCCCGCCTTAAAACACCGGATCCGGCGGCCGCCCCCGGCCTCCTCCAGAGCGGGGTGTTCCGCGAAACACCGTTCGTCCGCCAGGGCGCAGCGGGGGGCGAAGGGGCAGTAGGGAAGCGGGGCGTCCCCGTCGTCCGGGACTTTCGGGGCCCCCGTGGGCCCGGGGATCCGGGTGTCGCCGGCCTTAAGCGCGCCTGCTTTTGCCGCGCCCGCCTTAACCGCGCCGCTTACCGAGGAAAACAGGAGCCGCGTGTAGGGGTGCCGGGCCTCCCGGTACAGATCCGCCGCCGGGGCCTCCTCCATCAGTTCCCCCCGGTACATCACCCCGATACGGTCGCAAAAATAACAGGCCACCCTGAGATCGTGGGCGATAAAGAGGAACGAGAGTGCCCGCTTGTCCCGGATATCCAGCAGAAGGTTCAGAATCTGCCCCTGGATCGACACGTCCAGGGCGCTTACCACCTCGTCGCAGATCAGAAGCTCGGGCCGCGTCAGAAGGCCCCGCGCGATGGAGATCCGCTGCCGCTGCCCCCCGGAAAATTCGGCGGGCCGCTTTTCCAGATCCTCCGGGGAAAGCCCCGTTTCCACAAGCATGCGGGCGGCCTCCTCCCGCGCCTGTTTTTCGCCGGGGAAGCGGGACGAGGCGCGGTAGCCGGAGACCAGCACCTCGTAGACGCTCATCCGGGGGTTCAGGGAGCGGGCGGGATCCTGGAAGACGTACTTTACCTTTTCGCGGTAGTCCTTGAGGGCCGCGCCGGAAAGGGCGCGGACATCGGTCCCGTCCCGGTAGCGGATAGCCCCCTCGTCACATTCGTACATCCGCACCAGCAGCCGCGCCGTCGTGGTCTTGCCGCAGCCGGATTCCCCGGCCAGGCCGTAGGTCTCGTTTTCGCCAATGGAAAACGAAACCCCGTTCACCGCGTGGACAAAACGGCCGAAGCGGGCAAAAAAACCCGCCTCCAGGTTGAAGCGTTTCCGCAGATTCTCCGCAACGATAACCGGCATACCCGTACTTTAACACGGGCGGGAAAATTTGAGGAGGGGGAAGCCGGACCCGCCCTGCCGCTAATAGGTGTCCTCGTCCATGGCCTGGAAGGTTTCCCGGACCTGCTGCAGCAGCGCCAGTTCCCGGCCGATGATCGCCTCGTAGTCAAGGTCCCCTTCCTCGAGGCGGAGGGCCTCGTCCTCCCAGTACTGGACCCGCTGGAGGTTGATCCAGCGGAAGCGGGATTCGCGGGATTTGGCGGCCCATTCAAGGGCGTCCTTCCAGTAGAACAGGGCGGTCCGGTAGCAGGTTTCCGCGGTGTCAAGGCTTTCCAGGTTCTGTTCTTTCCAGGGGGCGTTGTAGAAATAGGCGTTCCGCTTGTTCCACTTGTTGCCCAGGTAGAGGTACTGTTCGATAAGCTTGAGGTAGACGTGCATCGTAAAAAGGTAGCGGTACTTTTCCCACTGGGTTTCGTTTTCAATAAGGGCCAGGGCGTACAACGGGTTGGCGAAATCGGCTTTAAGGGCCTGTTCCAGCCAGTAGATGTTCTCCATGGTGTCGTCGGGGTACTGGATGTAGTGCAGGTGGTACAGGCGGTAGTACTGTTCCTTGTACTGGACAAAGTAGGCGCCCAGGGAGGGGGGAGGGAGGAGCCAGAGGAAGACAAGCGCCCCCGCAAGGGCGCGGGGGGCCGCCCCCGCGAAGCGTACTGGCAGCCTGTCGCGTTGGCCGGGTTTCACCCTCCCATTATCGGCATGTTCCGCAGCGCGGCCCAGACCTGTTCCGCCACTTCCTCCCGGCCCAGGGCGGCGTCAATCCGGACCACGGCGGAACCCTGGGAACGGAAAAAGGGGAGAAGGCCCAGGTAGCGGTCCCGGACTTTAAGCTGGAAATCCGCCCGCTCGTAAATTTCCCGCTCCTTCCGGCCCCGGATCCGCTCCCCGGCGGCGCGGGGGTCCAGGTCGAAGAACAGGATAAGTTCCGGCGCGGGGAAGGGGCTGTTAAGGGCGCGGGGGAGTTCCTCCCCGCATTCAATGCCCTGGTATGCCAGGGACGATGGCACGTAGCGGTCGCAGACCACCAGCTCCCCCCGCCGCGCGCGTTCCGCGATGCCCCCGGCCCCGTAAAGATGCTCCCCCCGGTCGGCGGCGAAGAGCCGGGCCATGGTCTCGCCCAGAAGCGCGGGTTCCCCTTTCAGCGCCCGGCGGATCAGGAGGCCCGTTTCCCCGCCCGTGGGTTCGGCGGTGGCGTACAGGGGCGGGAGGGCCGCGCCGTCTTCGAAGCGCCGTTTAAGCATCTCCATCTGGGTACTGGTGCCGCTGCCGTCCAGCCCCTCAAAAACGGCGAAATTCCGCAGGATATCCATACCGCATCATACCCGGCGGCGGCAGCC
>JAISMQ010000043.1 GCA_031276685.1 Treponema sp.
CAGACCAATCTGACCACCAAACGGATCGTCTCCGCCGGGGGGATCGGGTCGGCTTCTTCGCGCGAAGTAGCCATGGCCGGGAAGGGGTTTAACGAAGAAGTGGAAAACGTCTACCGGGAAACCAGCAGCGCGGATTTTGGAGCGGTGGATCTGGTGGAAGCCGCCAGGATCTCCGACGAGGACATGCTGAGTTTTATCAGCGAAGGCCGTCTTTCCATGGGGGATGAATAAATGACCAAACTATCCATATCCGGCAGACGCCTTGGGCGGCAGGCCGCTGCGGCGGGGGCAGCCGCGCTGTTCGTTTCGTTCTTCCTGCTCTGGTCCTGCGAAACAATGGGGGAAACCATCAGCCTGGGGGCCCAGGCGGCCAACGCCCTGGGGGTTATCGACGCGGAATCGGCGGAATCTATCAGCAGATCCGGCCAGGCCATCAGCCGGGCGGCGGAGGAAATTACGCCGGAACAGGAATACTACATTGGCCGTGCGGTGGGGGCCAACCTCCTAAGCCGTTACCAGGTATGGCAGGGCGATGCCGCGCTTACCAAATACCTGAACCAGATATGCACGGTTATCGTGATCAACTCCCCCCGCCCGGAGATCTACAACGGCTACCACGTGGGAATTCTGGACAGCATGGAAATTAACGCCTTTGCCACGCCGGGGGGGCACATCTTTGTTACCCGCGGGCTCCTTGCCTGCGCGGATTCGGAGGACACGCTGGCGGCGGTTATTGCCCACGAGATCGGCCATATCCAGTTACAGCACAGCATCAAGGCAATCAAAAACAACCGGATCATGAACGCCATCATGACAACCGCAAGTTCCGCCGCACGGACCCTGGGCAACGAAGAACTGCGGGAACTGGCCGATGTTATGGACGAATCGGTGAACGAGATCATCACCACCCTGATCGACAAAGGCTATTCCCAGGAACAGGAATTCGAAGCCGACACCGCCGCCATGAGCCTTCTGGCCGCCGCAGGCTACGACCCCGCCGGGCTGATTTCCATGCTCCGGCAGTTGGAAACGAACCAGCGGAGCCAAAGCGGCGGCCTGGTCAAAACCCACCCCAGCCCGGAGCGGCGGATAGAAAGCGCCCAGGGCACAGTGGCCAAGTTCAAGGTTCCCGACACCCGGTCCTACCGCACAGCCCGCTACGGGCAGATCAGCGGCTGATCCGCCAGGCGCGGGAGCCTGGGCGCCTAAGTTTCCGGCTTTTTCCCCGCTTCGGCCCTGCGCCGGCGGGGCGGGGGGGCCGGTATCGTTGCGGCTGCGGTTGCAGCCGCTGCGGGCGGGGGGAATTTTTTGGCGGGATCCTCGTAGGGCATGCTGGCCCGGATGTGGGGGACGGTCATATCCAGGCCCGCAGCGTGAAAGCCGTTCTGAATATTCTGGTACAGTTCCGAATATATCCTGGGCACCAAATCCACGTCCTTGGAGTAGCAGTTTATCTGGTAGTTGGCGTAAAAATCGTCCATGGCTGTTTGCAGCACAAAGGGCCGGGGGTTCTTCAAAACATGGGGAGTAGACAGGGCGGCGTTGATCAGAATTTCATGCACCGTCTGCCAGGGCGTTGAATACCCAAAGGTAACGGTCGCATGCAGGATAAGCCCCTCTTCGTCTTCATCGGAAGACGTGTGGTAATTTACAACGCTGGAATTTAAAATCATCAGATTGGGAAAGGTAACGTATTCGTTCTTGTGGGTTTTTAGGCGGATCACCATAAGGGTCTTTTCCACCACAAAGCCCGTTACGTCGTTTAGCTTGATCCGGTCCCCAATTTTGAAAGGGCGCATATAGGTAATGACCAGCCCCGCCACCAGGTTTCGAAGGGCGCTGCGGGAACCCAGGGAAAAGATAACGCCAACCAGCACCGACACCCCCTGGAAGATCCGGGAATCCGATCCGGGCAGGTAGGGGTAGATAATCGCCACGGTAAAGGCGAAGAGCAGGACGCGCAAAATATTAAACGTGGGGTTCGCCCAGTCAGAGTAAAATCCGCTAATTACCAGTTTCCCCTTTTCTATCTGGACCGCGAAAAATTTAAGGGCCCGCAGGACGTAGCGGGTAACAAAAATAATAACCGTAATGGTGAACAGGTTTGGAACATAGGCAATGGCCCCGAACACAATGTTCTTAAAGGGGGTAAGGATATAGCCGAACAGCGTGGAAGCCAGATCGCGCGTACCGGGGAAGAGGATGAACAGCAGGGGTATGGTGAACACAAGCTGGAAAACGGTAAAAATATACTTGATAATTTTGATGCCAAAAACGACAAGGTTAAGGATCTGCTTGGTGCTGAGAAGCTTAAGCTTCTTGATCGTAAAGGGCTTGATCCGGTCCCCAAAATAATCAACCGCCTTTTTGGTGATCAATTTAAAGACGTGTCTCCAGAAAACCCAAATAAGCAGGGCCTGGACGGCGAGGATCCCCAGGACAATGCCCAGCCGCCCCACGTAGTTCCACAGGCCGTCCCTGGAGGCGCCCTGTTCCACCGTCTCGGCAAGCCTGGCGGCGGAATTGGCGGGAGGATTAACGGGAAGATTGGCGGCGTTGTCCGCCGGGGTTGAGGCGGGGACCCTGGGCGGGGCCGGGGGCTCCGCTTCAGCGCCGGCCGCGCCTTCCGCTGCGGCCGGGGCGCTCTCCGCCGGGGCGTTCTCCGCAGTATCAAGATCCGCTGCGGCCTCCCCCTCCTGGGCGGAAGGATCGGCTGTCCGGGAGCCGGGATCGCCGACCTGCCCCCACAGCGAGGCAGGCGGAAACAGCATTACTACAGAAAAAA
>JAISMQ010000124.1 GCA_031276685.1 Treponema sp.
AGGTAGCGGGCCAGCTTTTCGGTCCCGCCCCGCGAGGAACAAAACACGATGGCGGGCAGATCGTTGCGGCTGATAAGGTCCCGCACCGCCAGGTTCCTGAGTACGCAGCCCTGGGCCGCATAGCTGATGTTGCTCCGGTCCGGGTTCCCGATGATCCGGTGCGCCCCCCGGCCGCCGAAAATATAGGACTGGATCTTTTCCAGTACCGGGGCGCTGGCGGTGGCGGTAAAGGCCGTGATCAACAGCCGCCGGGCGGCCCGGCCTTCGCCCGCCGCGTCATCGGCCCGGCCTTCGCCGGCTTCGCAGGTATCGCCAGCTTCGCAGGCGGTGCCGGCTTCGCAGGCAGCGATGATCTCCCCGATCCGCAGGTAGCTGGGCCGGAAGCTTTCCCCCCATTCGCTTACGCAGTGGGCCTCGTCGATGACCAGGTGGGCGATGCCCAGGCTGCCCAGGACGCCCATCACCTTGGGGGTAAGCAGGACCTCCGGGTTGGCGATGATAAAGCGGCTCTTCCCGGACCTGATCTTCTCCCATATCGCCGCCCGTTCTTCCCCGGACTGGCCCCCCCGCAGGAGTACCGGCTCGAAACCCCGCTCCCGGAGCCGCCGTTCCTGGTCCGCCATAAGGGAGAGGATGGGGTAGAGGACCAGCGTGGGGCCGGGGAGCAGCATGGCGGGAAGCTGGAAACACAGGGATTTTCCGGCCCCGGTGGGAAGGATCACGATCTGGCACCCCATGCTGCCCTGGTCGTCCCCTGCCGGGGCGGCGGCTTCCAGGATATTGCTGATCACAAGCCGCTGGTAGGGGAACAGGTAGGGAAGCCCAAAAAGTTCCTTGACCTTGTCCCCCAGGGGATCGGCGCTAAAATTTGGTTCCATACAGGTATATTGGGGCGGCCGCGCACGGTGATTCGTTTTTTGAACCTGGCCCGCTAACTGCAGGACCCTGCCGTACATAGACGATTCTTCAAAATTTCGCTATAGTAATAGCTATATGAGCAAGGCCAAGGGTTTCCAGGTAAACCAGAAAGTTGTGTACCCCAGCCAGGGGGTCGGCGTTATTACCGCTATTCAGGAAAAAGAATTTAAAAACGAAAAAGTTCCCTACTACATGATATACCTTGAAGTGTCGGACATGACGATTATGGTGCCCGTGGACAAGGCGGAAGGGCTGGGGATCCGCCCGATTGTCCCTTCCAAGGAAGCGCAAAAGGCGCTGGAGCTTATTGGCGAAGATTTTGAGCCCATCACATCGGACTGGAAGGAACGGTACAATAAAAACCTGGACTTGCTGAAAAAGGGAAGCGTCTCCGACATTGCTACGATTGTCAGGACCCTGTACCACCGCAGCAAGGTGAAGGAACTGCCCATTCTGGAGCGGAAGCTCTACGATTCGGCCCTAAAACTGCTTGAAGACGAAATTTCTTATTCGTTAAGGAAGACACGGGAAGAGGTGGAACACATGATCTTTACCCGCCTGGAGTCCCGCTAGTGCCTGTACGGCGCGCTGCGCGGCGTGTTCGGGCCGTTTCCGGCCTGTCCGTTTCCGGCCCGTGCGGCGGCCTGCGGAACCTGTAGCCGATGGGGGCCTCTTTCGCGGTGGTAATTACCGCTGCGGGTTCCTCCGCCCGGATGCGGTCCGTGACGGGGGCCCCGGTAAAGAAAGAGTACCTTCCCCTGGGGCCGGGCATCTGTGACCGGGAGCCCCTCACCGTGTTGGGGGCGGCGGTTTCGGCCTTCGCCGCGTTTGACGAAATCGGCCTTATTGTGATCACGGTTCCGGCGGGCGGCGAGGCGGCGGCCCGCGCCGCGCTGCCCCGGGATCTGCGCGGGGCCCGTGCCGGGGGCCCTGCCGTTTTGTTTACCGACGGCGGCCCCACCCGCCGCGCATCGGTGTACCGCGCCTTGTCCTTTCTGAACTCCCGCGATGGTTCCCCAACGCCCTGCGTACCCTCCTGGGTGCTGATCCACGACGGGGCCCGCCCCTGGGTTGGCGCGGGCCTTATCAGGCGGGTGATGGACGCGGTAGTACAGCACGCCGCGGTTATCCCCCTGGCGCCCCTGCTGGAGACCCCCAAGGAGATCGGCGAAGGGGGTTTTATCCTAAAGCACCTGCGCCGTTCCAACCTGGGCCTTGCCCAGACCCCCCAGGCTTTCGCCTTCCCCCGGATCCTCCAGGCCCACGAGCGGGCGGCGGAGCGGGGGGGCGAGTACACCGACGACGCGGAGATCTGGGGGGAATTTTGCGGCCCCGTGGCTACCGTGGCGGGGGAGCGGGGGAACCGGAAGATCACCTACGCGGAGGATCTGGCGTGATCCGCGTCGGCCTGGGCCGGGACCTGCACCGCCTTGTGGAAGGGCGGCCCTTCCTGCTGGGGGGGCTGCGCCTTGAATCGGAGCGGGGGGAGCTGGGCCATTCCGACGGGGACGCGCTGGCCCACGCCGTGACGGACGCCCTGCTGGGGGCCGCCGCCCTGGGGGACATTGGCGCGCTGTTCCCCCCCTCGGACCCGCGCTGGAAAGACGCCGACTCCCTGGACTTGCTGGGGCGGGCCTGGGGCCTGGTGCGCGGCGAGGGCTGGGAGCTTGTCAACCTGGACTGCGTGGTGTGCTGCGAACAGCCCCGGCTGCTCCCCCACCGGGACGCGATACGGCGATCCCTGGCCGGGGCCCTGGGGGTGGGGCCGGAGCGGGTCTTCGTAAAGGGCAAGACCGGAGAGGGGCTGGGGCCGGTGGGCGAAGGGCTGGCGGTGGAGGCCCTGGCCCTGTGCCTGCTGGAGCGGAAAGACGCGGAGCGGGGGGCGCCGTGAAGAACAACCGGGACGCGGGCCTTCCCTGGGGTCCCGTTGTAAAGACCCTGGAAAAATGGCGCGGGGATATGGAGGAGCCTTCGGTCGGCACCGTGGCCGAACAGTACAGCCGGGACCCCTGGGCGGTGCTGGTTTCGACCATCCTGAGCCTCCGCACCAAGGACGAAGTAACCCTGGCAGCTTCGGCCCGGCTTCTGGAAAAGGCGGCCGCCCCGGCGGAACTTGCCGCGCTGGACGAGGAAACCATTGCCGCCCTTGCCTATCCGGCGGGTTTTTACCGTACCAAGGCCGCGAATCTAAAAAAAATCGCCGCCATCCTTCTGGAACGCTACGGCGGCGAAGTGCCTTCCGACATGGACCAACTGCTCGCCCTGCCGGGGGTGGGGCGCAAAACCGCGAACCTGGTGCTTACCGAAGCCTTCGATCTGCCGGGGATCTGTGTGGATGTCCACGTACACCGGATCTGCAACCGCGCCGGCTGGGTCCGGACCAAAAACCCGGAGGAAACCGAGATGGCCCTGCGCGAGGCGCTGCCCCGGAAATACTGGAAGGGGATCAACGCCCTTCTGGTCCTCTACGGCCAGCAGATCTGCCGCCCCGTAAGCCCCTACTGTTCCCGCTGCGTCATCGCCGCCCACTGCGGGCGGAACGGTGTGGAAAAAAGCCGCTGATCTTGCCCCCCAATCATGCTACGATGGGGAAGCGCGCCCAAAACGTTGGTTTTTGGAAACAACCGAATTTCACTAAAAGGACCTTCGCATGATTACCCTGGAGCGGGTACGGCTGGTTAATTGGCATAACTTTGAAGACACGGTAATCGACATTGGGAACCGCTGCCTGCTGGCGGGGGACAACGGGTCCGGCAAATCCACGATCATCGACGCTATCCAGTACGCTATGGCGGCGGATCTGCGGAAGGCGAAGTTTAACGCCGCCGCAGGGGACCGCAAGGGGGGCCGGGACCTTGTCGGCTACGTGCGCTGCAAACTCGGGGCCGACGATACCGAGTACTACCGGGGCGATACCGTAGCCCACGTGATGCTGGAATTTTCCGTCACTTCGGGCGCGGCGGCCAACACCGGCGCGGCTGCGGGCGCGGCATCCCCCGGTAGTTTTACTGCGGCGGTGTGTGTCGAAGCCTACACCGACGGCAAGGTGACGGAGCATTTCTGGCTGGGCTCCGGCGTCCCCGTCGCCGCAATCCCCGTCAGGGCTGCGGACGGGGCCCCCCTGGTGTACCGCCAGTTCCGGGATTCCCTTGCCGGGCCCGACATTGCCTTTTACGATTCCAAACGGTTCTACCTGCGGGATTTTACCGGGCGGCTGGGCGTGTTCCGGCGTTACGCGGAGTACAACCCCTATCTGGAAGCCTTTACCCGCTCCGTAAGCTTTACCCCCCTGGTGTCGGTGGATCGCTTTGTCTGCGATTACATTCTGGAAGACCGGCCCGTAGAAATTACAACGATGAAGGACAACCTCGAAAGCTACAAAGAGGCGGATCGCCAGGCCCGGGGCGCGGAACAGCGGATAAGCGCCCTTAGAAAGATATGCGACCGGGCGGCGGAGTGGCGGCGCTACCAGGGCCTTATCGTGAAGCAGGAGTACCTTAAACTCAGAATAGAGCGGGACCTGGAGGAGCAGAAGCGGCAGGACCGCTGCCGCCGCCTTGCCGACATCGAAGAAAGGACGGCGTTTCTAAACCGGGAGCTGGAAGATCTGGGGCGGCAGCGTTTTGAGCGGGAACAGGAACAGCGGGAAACCGACGCCAGCCTCGCGGTTAACGAGACCCATATCCTCTACCGCCGCATCGAGGAGCGCATCGAGCGCCTGCAGAAGGACCTGGAGGAAGAACGGCCCAGGGCGGAACGCTACGGCCTGCTCCGTTCCCAGTGCGAAGCCCTGCTGGGCAGGCCCCTGCGGGCCGATTCCCAGGCCGATATCCTGCAGGCCGAAGAAGAGGAGCGGAACAGCCGGACGGCCAAAGAAGACGCGCGGAAACTGAAAAACGAACTTAGCCTGGCCCTGCGGGACATTCAGACTGAGCTGGCCGATCTGGAACGGGGCATAGTCCGCTACCCCGGCTCGTGCATGGCCCTAAAGGAAGCCCTGGAAAAATCCGGCGTCTCCGCCTGGTTCCTCGCGGACCTGGCCGAAATTGATGACCCCGCCTGGGCCGACGCGGTAGAAGGCTGGCTTAACACCCGCCGCTTCGCCCTGCTGGTGCCCCCCGCCGAATTCCAGCGGGCCCTGGAAATTTACGACACCCTGCCCCGGCATATCTCCGGAGTCCAGCTCCCCAACCTTGAAAAGATGCGGGACGCCGAACGGCAGGCGGGAAGCCTTGCGGAACTGGTCAGCGACAGTTCCCCCTACGCCCGGATCTACCTGGACTACGTGCTGGGAAGGGTGATCCGCGCCGACATCGAAAGCCTGAAGCGCCACAGTTTTGCCGTTACCAAAGAGTGCATGACCTACGGGAACCACACCGCCTCCCGGATTGGCGAGGACGTGTACCGGCGGCACTATCTGGGCCAGGCCGCCCGGAAGAAGCGCCGGGAATTCCTTGCCGCCGAATCGGAGCGGATCCGGCGGGAACGGGAAGCCGCCGAACAGCGGGAAAAAGAGGCGGAGGCCCGGGAAGATGTTTTTCACCAGGCGGGGCGCACCCTTATCGAGCTTCAGTTCCTCCTGCCCTCGGTGGGGGCCTGCGAAAAACTCTCCGCCGATCTGGCCCGCTCCCGGGAAGAGCTGGCCTCCGTGGATACGCGGAGCTTCCGCGAACTCCAGGAAAAGCGGGACGCCCTGGCCGCCGAAATCAGAAAGCTGGAGGCGGAGATCAACCGCTGCCACGAAAGTCTGGGGGGCTTTGTCCGCAGCGCCGCCGCCTGCCGCGAGGAACTGGAAAACCTGGCGGCCTCCCTGGAGGAAAAAGAGGGGGCTATCCGATCCTTTGGCGAAGCCCGCCCCCTGGAGATCGGCGAATGTGAAAGCTATGCGGAAACGCAGATCGAAAAAAACAGCATCCAGGATCTGTCTAACTCGTATGAGTCCACGCTCAAGGGCTACCGGACACGGGTGGACAACCTTAGAAAAGAATACCAAACCATAGCCCAGGCATACGACCGGGAATTTAACGCCCTCCTTTCGCTGGACCCGGCGGAAAACGGAGAGGCGGAACGGATTCTTACGCGGCTTGAAACATCGGAACTGCCGGAGTACCGGGAAAAGATCGTCCGGGCCCGCCAGGACGCGGAAAAGGAATTCAAAGACCATTTTATCGCCCGCCTGAACGAGCTTATTGAAGAAGCCCGCGAAAGCTTCCGGGAGATCAACGAGATACTGCGGTCCTTAAGTTTTGGCCGGGACCAGTACCGCTTCAGCCTGGAAGAACGGAACGACCGCAAGGGGCAGATCGAGATTATCAGAAAAGCTGCGGCAATCCCCGCCCAGGAGGACACCCTGTTTTCCCAGCTTACGGATCCGGCGGAGCTGAAGGCCGTCCAGGATCTGTTTGAACGGATCCTCAACGCCAACCTGGATTCGCCTGAACTGCGGAGCATCTGCGATTACCGGACCTATTTCCGCTACGATATTAAAATTAAGGAAACCGACGTTATCGATCAAAGTACGGGGAAACCCATGGAGCTTTCCCTGTCCAAGGTGCTGCGCGAAAAATCCGGCGGCGAAACCCAGACCCCCTACTACGTGGCCATTGCCGCAAGCTTCTACAGGTTTTACAAGGCTTACCCCGAAAGTACCATACGGCTTGTGATGTTTGACGAGGCGTTTAACCGCATGGACGACGAGCGGATCGGCAAGATTCTAAAATTCTACCGGGACCTGAACATTCAGATTATCAGTTCCGTCCCCACCGAAAAAATAGAGGCCATCGCCCCCCAGATGGACCGGATCAACCTGGTTATCCGCCACGGCTACTCCGCCCGCGTCCGGGATTTTCACAGCGATACTGCGGCAGAGGCCGGAACGTGACCGCTTGGGAGCGGCGGATCGTTGAGGCCTTTACCAGCCGCTACCCCGCCTCCGCAGCCGCCGCCCCCGGCACAACCGCGGGGGAATCCCCCCCGGCGCCCCGCCCCCTCAGAATCCGGCCGGAGCGGATAGCCCCCGGCATCGGCCAGGCCCCCCCGGACGACCGGGAGTCGTTTCTGGAAGCCGCCGAGTCCCTGGAGCGGCGGGGCGTCCTTTCCCTCGTCTGGGCCCGCCACCGGAAGGGCGAGATCCTCTCCGTCCTCGAATGCCGGGACCCGGAACTGCTCTACGAACTTGCCGGGAAGCCTTCGCCCAAAACCACCGCCGAAGCCGTCCGCGCCGCGGCCCGGACCCATGCCGCGGCCCCCGGGGGAACGGCGCTTTTTTCGTTCCTGGCCGAAAACGTTACGCCGCTGGACGCCGCCGGGGGAATTGACGCGGCGGCAACAGAGGATCTGGCGCGCCTGACCCGTTTTTTGTGTGACGCGGGCCGCCAGGGGCACGGGGGGCAGCCACGGGGCATCACCACGCGGGCCCTGTCAACGGCGCTTTACGGCAACTCCAAACGGCTGGAACACCTGCTCGGCCTCTTCGGCCCCCTGTTCAGCCGCGCCCGGCGGCACGGTTTGGGCATCCCGGATTTTTCGCCGCTGGACCGCTCCTTCCCGGATACGTTTATCGCGGGGGACATCGCGCTTGACCTTGAAGGCGCGCCCCAGCCCCTCCGTCTTGGCGGGAATATCGTGGGCCTTCCCCTGGAGACGATCTTAAAACTGCGGCGCATACAGCCCCCGGCGGAAGGGGCGGCGGCGCTGATGATCGAAAACAAGGAAACCTTCTTTGCCCTTTCCGAATCACTGGGGGGCTACGCCTGTTTCCTCTACGCAGGCGGCCACCCCAACCGGGCGGTCCGCGCCCTGGTGTCGCTGCTTTCGGCGGCGGGCTTCGCCCTGTGCCACGCCGGGGACCTTGACCCCGACGGCATCCTTATCCTCCAGGAACTGGCGGGCATCGCGGAAAAGCCGGTACGGCCCCTGCGTATGGACGCCGCCACCTTCGACCGCTACCGCGCCTGCGGCAGAAAACTTGAGCCCCCGGCGCTGCGGCGCACCGCGCTGATCGGCGAAACAACCCGCTCCATCCCCGGCATGGCGGAACTTATCCGGCGCATCGAAGAAACGGGGACGGGCGTGGAACAGGAGATTATCGATTACCGGGACGGGCTGACGGATTCTTCCGCTTGAAACTGCCATACACGGCCCGGCCGAACACGTACAAAATTTCTTAAAAATTTTCAACGGAAATTGAAAAATCGCTTGACAGTCCGGTTTCCCAGGGTGTAAGATAAGCTCTTGGAAAAGGAGGAGGAAGAAACATGGCATATTACCGTATGAAAAATCCAAAAATTGTTCAGCGTATTACTGCCACCGTTTTAATATTGCCC
>JAISMQ010000128.1 GCA_031276685.1 Treponema sp.
ATGCCGGAAATAAAGTAGCGCTGCAGGAAGGGGTACACCGCCAGCATCGGTATCATCGCGATAAAAACCTTGGCGGCGTTCAGGGATTTGTTGGAAAGCCTGAACAGGTTTTCTATCACGTCTTTGGAAATGGCGGAAGTCTGGATATTCACCACGAGCTGCTGGATATAGGTTTGCAGGGGGTAGCGGTTTTTGTTGGTGGTAAGCACCAGGCCCTGGAAAAATTCGTTCCAGTGGTACACCCCGGTAAACAGCACGATGGTCGCGATTACGGGGATAGAGCAGGGCACGACAATCGAAAAGAGGATCTTCCAGGGCCCCGCGCCGTCCACGACGGCGGCCTCCTCCAGGTCGCGGGGGATCCCCCGGAAAAAATTCACCATCAGGATCAGGTTGAAAACCGGAAGGCTCCCCGCCAGCACCAGTGCCCAGATTGAATCGATAAGGCCGTAGTTCCGCACCGTGATGTACCAGGGGATCGTCCCGCCGTTGAAGAGCATGCAGAAGATCACGACCCACATCAGGGCGTTGCGGGGGCGGAATTCCCGCGTGTGTTTGGAAAAGGGGTAGGCCGTCATGACAAGGACCAGGATTGTAAAAAAGGTCCCCAGGACGGTCCGCTGGACGGAAATCCAGAAGGAGTTGAAAAACGCGATGTCCTTTACGATCTCCCGGTAGGAGATCAGCGTAAAGCCGACGGGGTAGAACGTAACCAGCCCCGAGTTGGCGGCGGCCTTGTCGGAGACGGAAAGGCAGAAGGCGTACCACAGGGGGTAGAGGCAGGAAAAGCCGAGGAAGCCCATAATAAAAATGTTCACGGCGTTAAATATCCGCTCGCTTGCATGTCTGGCCCGAATCATACTGCCTCCTAAAAAACCCGGTAATCGGCCGCTTTGTAGGCCGCAACCCAGGAGCCCGCGATAAGCGCGAAGCTTACCACCGACTTGAAAAGCCCGGCGGCGGTGGCAAGGGAAAACTGGAGGTTGATAAGCCCCATGCGGTACACCCAGGTGTCGATAATATCCCCGGTGGAGTACACCATGGGGTTGTAAAGGTTGTAGATCTGGTCAAACCCGGCGTTCAGCACGTTGCCCAGGCCCAGGACCCCCAGCACAACAATGGTGCTGCTGATCCCCGGCAGCGTGACATGCCAGGCAGAACTCAGCCGCCCCGCCCCGTCGATGGCGGCGGCCTCGTACAGGCTGGGGTTGATGGCGGTCAGGGCGGCCAGGAAGATCACCGCGTTGTAGCCGAATTCCTTCCACACCTCGGTCCCGATTACAAGCTGCCGGAATATGGAGGCGTCGGTCATCCACACCCTTGGCTCCGCGCCGAAAAACGCAGCAACGCTGTTCAGCATCCCCCGGTAGCCGAAAATATTCAGCACGACGCTTGCCAGAATAACCCAGGAGATAAAATGGGGAAGGTAGACGGCGGTCTGGATAAATTTTTTGTAGCCCTGTACGCGCACCTCGTTCAGAAGCAGGGCGAAGACCAGGGGGATAAGCAGGTTGAAGAACATTTTGCCCGCCGCGATAAGCAGCGTGTTGATGATTACCTGCCGCGAGTCGCCCAGCAGCAGCAGGTACTTAAAGTTTTCAAGCCCCGCCCACCGGGAGCCGAGGATCCCCCGGCCGGGGTTGAAATCCTGAAAGGCCATCACGATTCCGAACATGGGAACGATGCTGAACATGAACAGCCACAGGAAACCCGGCAGGATCATGAGCCCGTAGTGGGCCTGAAGCGCCAAACGTCTTTTCATCGGCGGGCCCGGGGCTCAGTTCCTTAAAACCTGGGCCGAAAGATCGTCCAGAATAGCCTGGCCCCCCTGCGCCTTCCAGTCGGCGGCGAATTTGTCAAAGGCGTCCATACCGGCCTTCCCGGTGATGATCTTCATCATCACTTCGGATTCCATCTTCCATAAGTTTGGCCAGCGCTGTTCGAGCAGGTCCGTCATGCTGTAGGTAACGCTGTACACCTCTTTGTCAACTTTCGTGGTGGCGTAGGGCCGGTTGCCGACCATAATCGAGTAGGACCTGTTAAAGTACCCGGCGTTGGACAGGTTGAAATCCGTGATTGCAAGCTCCCTGGCGGGGGAATAGCCGGGGATCGTGGCCCTGATAATCTGCGCGTCGTGGTAGATAAACTTGTAGATCGACATAGGATCGTTGTAATCCTCCGGTTCGGCCTGGCCGTTCAGGACCTTGAGCAGTTCGCGGTACTCGTACTCCGTCTCGTCCGCCGCGGCGGCCACAACGCGCAGGGGGTACCAGCCGATAGCGACGCTGGTGTCGAAGGAGGACTCGTCCCGGACCAGGGCGTTGTACATGATGATGATCGCCGCCGCCGTGTCGGGGGAAGCCCTTTTGCTGATAAGGCAGGCCGCGAAACTGGGCGCGGGCATGTGGAGGTTCCATTCGCCCGAATCGGAATACACCGGGTAGGACTGCCAGTTCGCGCGGGGGTTGTTCTTAAAAGAATCGCTGTTCCCGTAGCCGATGCACCACCAGGGGCCGAAGCGCATGCCGGCCTGGTTCGCGTTGACCGGCTCGCCGGAACTGTCGCGGCTCCCAAGTTCGGGGTCCAGCAGCCCCTCTTTGTACCAGCGGGCCAGGCGCGCCAGCGGTTCTTTCATCCGGGGGTCAAGGGAGCCGTAGGAAACGGTCCCGTCCCCGTTGTCAAGGAAAAAGCCGGGGTACAGGTCGTATGCCTGGAAAACGGGGTCAAGGCCGCCGACCAGGCTGGAAGACTCGATAAAATTGCAGTACAGCTTGGTGTTCTTATCCGGCCCGATAATCGGGATAGTCGCGTTTCCGGCGGGCTTCTTTTCCTTGAACACGCGGGCGGCGTTTTCTATGTCGTCAAGGGTCCGGGGGACGGGCAGGCCGTACATGTCGAGCCACTGTTTCTGGACGGTAAGGATATGGACCCCGTCGGTGGTAACCACGACGCCGGGAAGGGCGATCATCTTGCCGTTGTAAGTGACCAGCTTCATGACCCGGCCCCCGGTCGTATCGAAGATCTTCCGTACCTGGGAAGATGCGTAGCGCGAAAACAGATCTCCAATGTCGTAGAGCATGTCCGATTTGGCGGCTTTAAGCATGTAGGTGTGGGATCCTACGCTGAGTCCGTCGGGCATAGTATTGCTGGCGATGCACAGCGATACTTTCTGGGTGTAGTCGTTCCCGCTGGCGGCGGACCAGTCAACAATAACGTTGATGTTGTAGTTGTCCCGCAGGTACCTGGTGTACTGGTTGTTCTGCAGGCTGTCCCCCGGCGGAAGCGTAGTATCGATGGGGTTGACGCTCATCCCGATATGGACATCTACGGGTTTGTCGAATTTGCTAAAGGCCAGGGCGTCCCCCGCCAGCCCCGAAGGCGACAGGCCGGGCGTTCCGCCTGCCCCGGAACCCGATTTTCCCGAACAGGACATGCCGTACACGGCAAGGACAATAGCGATACAGGCGCATAGTTTTTTCATAAAGCTCTCCGTTGGTTTCTTAGGATCAATCCTTGGATCAAGCCTTGCCCTGCCTGCGGGAAGAATCAAGGAACGCCGCCGGATAACAGTATTTTAATCGCCGCTTAGTGCAGAAAAAAGGAAAATGGGCCTGTTTCAGGAAAACAAAAAGCGTTCGGCAGCCGCGATCAGATCGGCCGATTCGCCAAAGCTGGTCCGGGTTTCCGGCAGGGACCGTAAAAAGAACTGGCCGTAGCGTTTTTTCAGCAGGCGGCTGTCCAGCACCGCCACGACCCCGTGATCGCTGGAACGGCGCATCAGCCGCCCGAAACCCTGTTTGAATTTCATCACCGCTTCCGGCAGGGACAGGTCCATAAAGGCGTTGCCCCCTCCTTGTTCCAGGTATTCCCGCCGGGCCTCGAAGACCGGATCGTTGGGGGTCCTGAAGGGGAGCCGGGCCAGGATCACCAGCCGCAGGGTGTCGCCGGGGGCGTCCACGCCCTCCCAGAAAGAATCGGTGGCGAAGAGGACGGAGCCGGTGTCCTTGAGGAAGTCCGCCAAAAGGCGGCTCCGGTCGTCGTCCCCCTGTTTAAGGCAGCGGATCCCCGCCTTGGAAAGGGCGGGGGCCGCCGCGCCGTAGGCGTCCCGCAGGGACTGGTAGGAGGTAAAGAGGACCAGCGCGGAACCCCCCGAACTTAGGATCAGGTCCGTAACCGTCCGGTTCACAAAGCCCTGGTAGCCGGGATCCTCCGGCGGCGGGGCGTCGCAGGGGACCCCCAGGAGCACGCTGGAACTGTAGGGGAACGGGGACGGGAAGACCCCCCGGAGGGGCGGGCGGCTGTCCGGGAGTCTGAGGCCGCAGCGGAGTTCCCAGTAGTCGAAGCTCCCCGCGACGGTAAGGGTGGCGGAACAGCAGATCACGGTTTTGCCGGGCCCAAAGAGGCTTTCTTTCAGGCGTGTGGCCACCTCGATGGGGGTCGCGGTAAAGGCGGCCCAGGAATCCCGCCCCTTCCCGCCGCGCCGTTCCAGCCACATCACCTCCCCGGGCCGCTCCCGGTATTCTTCGAAGGCGCTGCAGACGGCCCCGGTACGTTCCAGGCGGCGCAGCACGGCCCCGGTCTCCCAGACGGCGGGGTCCTCCCGGTCGTCCGCCGGAACCCGCTCCAGCAGGTCCCGGATCAGATTCGCCAGATGGCCGATCCCCTTCCGCAGGGCGGCAAGCGGAAAGGCCAGGCTACGGGCCTCCCGCGCAGGGCTTAGCCTGAAAGCCCCCTCTTCCCCGCAGAGGGCCAGGGCCGCCTGGTCCAGCTCGTCCGCGATCCCCCGGATTCCGTCGATGCTCTCCACCAGTTGGTCGAGTTTTTCCTCGTTCCGGCCCATTCCGGGGATTTTAAGGAGCAGCCCGGCGCGCCTGGCCTGCTTCCGGCGGTAAAGGCGGCCCAACTGGCGGAGGACGGACAGGCGGCTGAACTCGTTGGAAAAGAAGGCGGTAGCCGCCCCCTCGACGGAGTGGGCTTCGTCCAGGATTATCCGCGTGTAGGGGGGCAGGACCACGGTGCTGTCGTAGCCCGCACCCTCCCGCCGCGCCGCCAGGTCCGCGAACAGGAGGTGGTGGTTCACCACGAGGATCCGGGCGTCCGCCGCCTCGCGGCGCAGGGAAAGGACGAAGCAGCGCTCGCGCCAGGGGCAGCGCATCCCCATGCAGAGGTCCGCCTCCGAGGAGACGCGGGGCCAGATCCCCTCCTGGGGCAGGAACGGAAGCTCCGAGCGGCTGCCTGTGGCGCTTGCCTCCGCCCAGGACGCTATGCGGTGAAGCTCCGCGATCTCCCCCTCGTCCAGAATCGGCTCTTTCAGGGCATCGTCCAGCCGCCGGAGGCAGAGGTAGTTCCCCCGGCCCTTTATCAGCGCCGTCTTGATCTTCTTTCCCGCCGGGCCCAGGGCGGCCCGCACCAGCGGGATGTCCTTGTCGAAAAGCTGCTGCTGCAGCGTGATGGTGGCGGTGGAGATAACGATCCGCTCGTCGTTGTCCAGGGCGAAGCTCAGGGCCGGGAGCAGGTAGGCGAAGGACTTTCCCACCCCGGTCCCCGCCTCGCAGAGGACCACGGCGGACTCGTTAAAGCCCCGGACAACCAGGCGCATCATCCCAAGCTGGCTTTCCCGGGGCTCGAAGGACACCAGCCGCGCGGCGATCTCCCCCCCTTCCCGGAGGGAGGCGCAGAGCTTGTCCGGGTCCAGGGCCCTGGCCTTCCGCCGTCTGACAGGCTCGGCCACCACGTAGACTTCCTCCACCGGGTTGTCCACGATAAAGGCCCCGATCCCCCCCTCCGCCGCCCGGCCGGAGATAGCCAGATCGTTGTCGCTGGGGGTAAGGAAGCCGGAAGGGTGGTTGTGGATAAACACGTCGGGGGATTCCCCCTCGTCGGTGATAAGGGCCAGCACCTCCCGGTCCGTCCCCCGCGCCGTCACCCGGATCCGGGCCACCAGCCCTTCTTCGTCCAGGTAGCCCAGGGCCAGGACCTCGTTGCCCCCGGCGGCGGCTATTTCTTCCCGCAGATTTTCCAGGCAGCCCCCGGTAAACCGTTTGTCGGCCTTCACGCTTTTTTCCTTCACCGGCACGGGTAGTTTCAAATGGAACGCCCTACTTGCCGCAGATGCCGATTTATATAATCATATCTACTTGAGGTTATTTATGGCACACAATGAACGGCTTATTACAGACGGCGTCTACTGGATCGGCGGGAACGACCGGCGGCTTTCCGTTTTCGAAGGCGTCTACCCTTCCGAGCGGGGGGTTTCCTATAACAGCTACCTGGCGCTTGATGAAAAAAACGTACTCCTTGATACGGTTGACAAGGCGGTCGGCGGCGTTTTTTTTGAAAATCTGGAGTTCCTGCTCAAGGGCAAGAGCCTTGACTACGCGATTATCCACCACATGGAGCCGGATCACAGCGCCTGCCTTGCGGAACTTCTGCTCCGTTACCCGGCGCTTACGGTCGTCTGCACCGAAAAATCGGCGGCCATGATCGGGCAGTTTTTTAATTTCCAGGCGGGCGCCGGGGGGGGCGCGGAACGCGCCCCGCGGATCAGAATCGTCAAAGAGGGGGACACGCTTTCTTCCGGCAGGCGGACCTACACCTTTGCCGAGGCCCCCATGGTCCACTGGCCGGAGGTCATGGTGTCCTACGAGTCTTACGACAGGATCCTCTATTCGGCGGACGCCTTCGGCAGCTTCGGCGCCATCGACGGCAACCTGTTCGCCGACGAGGCGGACTACGCGGGCGTATGGCTTGACGATGCCCGGCGCTACTACACCAACATCGTGGGAAAGTACGGCCCCCAGGTGCTGGCGGCGCTGGACAAGATCGCGCCGCTGGACATTGCGATGATCTGCCCCCTGCACGGGCTGGTGTGGCGTAAAAACCTGAATTTTTTCCTGGAAAAGTACCGGCGCTGGGCAAGCTACACCCCGGAGGATAACACGGTCCTTATCGCCTACTCCTCGGTCTACGGCAACACGGAAAACGCGGTCAACGTCCTGGCGGCGGCCCTGGCGGACCGGGGGGTAAAAAAAATCACCGTCTACGACGTGTCCGCCACCAGGTCCGACGTTATCGTGTCGGAGGTTTTCCGCTGCAGCCATGTCGTCTTTGCCGCCACCACCTACAACGCCGGTATTTTTATCAAAATGGACGAGGCCCTGAACGACATCAAGGCCCACCAGATCCGCGACAGGACCGCCGCCTTTATCGAAAACGGGAGCTGGGCCCCGGTTTCCGGCAAACTCATGCGGGAACTGGTAAGCGCCCTTCCCGGCTGGAAGATCCTGGGCGACACGGTGACGATCAATTCGTCCCTCAAAGAGGCGGGCCGCCCCTCCATCGAAAAACTGGCCGATACCATCGCCGCCGATCTGCCCAGGGCCCCGGCGCCCGTTCACGAAAAAAACGCCGTGGACATCCCGGCCTTCTTCAAGCTGAGCTACGGCCTCTTTCTGCTGACCGTCAGGGACGGCGAAAAGGACAACGGCTGTATTATCAACACCGCGGTCCAACTGACCGACACCCCCAAACGGATCACCATTTCGGTTATCAAGGCGAACTACACCGACGAGATCATCCGCAAGACCGGGATCTTCAACGTTTCTGTCCTAAGCGCCGATACCCCGTTCAAGGTCTTCCGGCATTTCGGCTTCCAAAGCGGCAGGACTGCGGACAAGTTCGCCGGGCCCCTGGACCCCAAGGGCCCCGGCCCCGCCCGCAGCGCCAACGGCCTTATCTACGCCCCGGTCTACGGGAACGCCTTTATCTCCGGCAAGGTCATCGATTCAAAGGACTGGGGGACCCACACCCTCTACGTCGCGGAAGTGACCGAGGCCGCCGTCCTTTCTAACGAGCCTTCGGTTACGTACCAGTACTACGCCGACCATATCAAGCCCAAGCCCCCGGCCTCCGCGGCAAAGAAAAAAGGCTGGGTCTGCAAGGTCTGCGGCTACATCCACGAAGGGGAGGAACTCCCGCCGGATTTCGTCTGCCCCATCTGCAATCACGGCGCCGACGCCTTCGAAAAACTGGGCTGAACTTCGCGCTGGCCCTGGCAGAACCGATACATATAAAGCCAGGGCCCGCGCATATAAAAAATGGGGCCGTTTTATACCTTTCACGCCGATGTTTTACCTTCCACGTATGCTAACCTTATCCAAGGGCAGGGCCAGCGCAATGGGAAATTGCGGCGGGCAGGGGAAGCAAAACGCCTGTGGCGGACACTTGGACGAAGCTTTGCGCCATCTTAACAGCAGGAAATAAGGGGGAACCTATTGGCGCAAAGCAAGCGTGGCCGACATAGGCGTTTTGTTTCCCCTGTTTTTCCTGTTCACCGTAATACTCCCATGTATATGCGCTGGCCCTGCCCGCCCTGCCCTTGACGAATTTCGGCGGGGAAAGTTACAGTTAGGATGATTGAGGCTTCCCCAAAACCAACCGGGTTTTGGGAAAAGCCCGGTTTTCGCTGAAAGATCAGCGTTGTGCGGGAAGACCGGGCTGTGCCTGTTTTGCGGCTTTGGGGCCGCGCAGTTTCCACGGGGGCGGGGTTTCATGACCGATTTGCGTAACGAGGCGCTGGAAGAAGAAGATTTTGACACGATCCTTTCGGCGGGCATCGACTTTTCCGGGACCCTGAACTTTGAAAAATCGTTCCTCATCCGGGGGAAGCTTTCCGGGAAAATCGACGCGCGGGGCCTTCTGATGGTTGACGAGGGGGCGGTGGTAGAGGCCAATATCAACGCCTCCCGCGTGGTGATCCGGGGCCAGGTTACGGGGAACGTGACCGCCACGGAAAAAGTGGAACTTTCGGTAACGGGGAAACTGGCGGGGAACGTAAGCGCCCCGGAGATCCTGATGGAGACGGGCTGCACGTTTAACGGGCTCTGTACGATGACCGGAAAAGATCCCGCGCCATGAAAGATATCGGGAATCGCCGCGCCTGCCCCCCCGGCCTGTTTGTGGCGTTCCGCCGCGCCGCGCTTCTGTTTCTTCTTGCCCCGCCCGCCTTTCTCCCGGCCCAAAACCGGCCCGACGCCCTGCTTGAATACCGGAACGGCAACTATGAGCAGGCGGTGGCCATCTGTAAGGACGAGATCGCCCGGACGCCCGGCAACCTGGACTCCTACGTTGTGATCTGCTGGAGCCTTTTGCGTATGGACCGTTACCAGGAGGCCCTGAACTACGCGCAGACGGGGCGGGGTATCAGCCGCTACGATCCCCGGATCATCGAGATTCTGGGGGAGATCGGCTATTACGAGGGCCGCAACACCGAGGCCCTGCAGTTCTTCCAGGAATACGTTAACCTGGCCCCCGAAGGCCAGCGAATCGACATGGCGTACTACTTTTTGGGGGAGATATACATACGCCTGGGCCGTTACCGCCATGCGGATATCGCCCTTTCCACCGCTGTACACTGGACGCCGGGGAATGCCGCCTGGTGGACCCGCCTGGCCTATGCGCGGGAGTGCGCCGGGGACCTGGCAGAGGCGATTGCCGCCTACGAACGCGCCCTGGCCCTGAACCCCCAACTGCCCGACGCCCGCAGGGGCCTTGATCGCGCCCGCCAGGCCCTCCGCCCCCGCTGACCCGTGCTTTACTTCTCCATTCACACCCTGGGCTGCAAGCTGAACCAGTTGGAAGGCGAGGCGGTCGCCGCCGCCTTTCGCCGGGAGGGCTTCCCCGTGATCCCCTGGGAAGGGGACCCCTGGGAAGGGGGAGAAGCCCCGCCCGGTTCCCCGCGGCGCCTTATGGTGCTTAACACCTGCACGGTTACATCGATGGCGGAGCAAAAGGCCCGCCGGCTTATCCGCGCCGCCCTGCGCGGGGGGGCACTGGTCCTGGTGACCGGGTGCTATGCCCAGCTTAACTCGCGGGAACTCGCGGCCCTGGGGGAAGGGGCCGCGGGGCGGCTTTTTATCATCGGCGGGGACAAGAAAAGCGCCCTGCTGGACCTGCCCCGCCGCCTTGCCGCAGCGGGGGGGGAGGCCGCCGCCTGCATTGAGGATTGGATCCCCGGGCTTTCCGCCGCCGGCGGCGACGGGCGTTTCCGTTTTGCCCCCCGCGAATTTACCGCCCATACGCGGGGCTTTTTGAAGATACAGGACGGCTGCGACCGCCATTGTACCTACTGCCGGGTACGGCTCGCACGGGGGGGGAGCGTCAGCCTGCCCCCGCAGGAGGCGCTCAGGCGGCTCCGGGAGCTGGAGGCCGCCGGCTGCGCGGAGGCGGTGCTTACGGGGGTGAATATCTGCCGCTACGCCTTCCGGGGGGAAGGCCCGGCGGACCTGGGGGGGCTCCTGGACCTGCTGCTGGGGGGGACGGAGCGGATCAGGCTGCGGCTCTCCTCGCTGGAACCCGAAGATATCGGCCCTTCGCTTCTCCGGCCCCTTGCCTGCGGGCGGCTGCGGCCCCACTTCCACCTTTCGGTCCAGTCCGGCAGCAGGCGGGTGCTGGAGCGGATGGGCCGGCCCTACGGCCCGGAACAGGTCGAGCGGGCGGTATCCCAACTGCGGCAGATCAGGGGGGACCCCTTTGTGGCCTGCGATATTATCGTGGGCTTCCCGGGGGAGGATGATGATGATTTCAACGCGACTTTTGAACTCTGCGAACGGGCGGATTTCGCCTGGATTCACGTCTTCCCCTATTCGCCCCGGCCCGGAACCCCCGCGTGGCAGTTCAAAGGGCAGCCCCCCCAGCGGGAGGTAAGCGCCCGCGCCGGCAGGCTCCTGGACCTGGCCCGCCGGGGCCGCCGGAACTACATACGCCGCTGGATTGGCAGGGAAGTGGAACTGGTCCCGGAAACCGCCCGCACGGAGCCCGGCGAAGGCTTCTGTGCCGCGACCAGCGAGAACTACCTAAAACTCCTCGTCCCCCGCCGCCGGAACCGGGACGGCCGGATCCTGCGCTGCCGCCTCCGGGAAATCCCCCCCCCCGGAGACGCCGCCCCCCCGCCGGGCGCCTTTGACGCCCTGGGCGATCTGTGCCCGTAGCAGCCGTTGACTTCATCCGGCCGGTTCGGGCATACTGTAAAGGATTGGGCCGCTAGCTCAGTAGGTAGAGCAACGCCCTTTTAAGGCGTGGGTCACGTGTTCGAATCTCGTGCGG
>JAISMQ010000150.1 GCA_031276685.1 Treponema sp.
GCCCAGGTTGTCGAAAAGGCCCCGGAAAGCCCGCCCAGGAACCGCCGCCGCCGCCCGGGGGAGGCCGAGGGCGCGGTAGCGGCGGAAAATTCCGCTGCGGAAAATTCCGCTACGGACAACCCTGCGGCGGAAAATTCCGCAGGGGAATCTTCCGTACAGGCCCCGGCTTCTGCTCCGGCGGAATCTTCCGTGGCGGAAACCGCCGCCGGTGAACCCGCCGCCGGCGGGGCCGCTTCCGGTGAGACCGCCCCCGGCGGAACCGCCTCCGGCGAAGCCGGGCCCGGCGGGGCTGCCGAAACGGGGAGTCCCCAGGCGTAACAATGGCCGGAACGGTGCCCCCCCATGACGACGAGGCGGAACGGGCGGCTCTGGGCGCAATGCTCATGGACAGCGACGCGATTGCAACCTCCATCGAGCATCTGCGCCCGGGGGATTTTTATTCCAACGCCAACAACCTGGTCTACGCCGCGATTCTGGGGCTTTTTAACAAGGGAGTAGCCGCGGATATCCTTACGGTAACCGGAGAGCTTAGGCAGAGCGGGAAACTGGATCAGGCCGGGGGGGCCGCCTATGTGGCCTCCCTTACCACCGTAGTACCCTCCAGCGCCAATATCGCGTACTACGCCCAAACCGTTCAGGCTTATTCCCTGCGCCGGGCCCTGCTGCGGGTTTCCGGGGAGCTAAGCGCCAAGGTTTTTGACGAAACCATGGAATCCCGGATCATCCTGGAAGAAACCCAGCAGCGGATCTTCGAGCTAAGCGATAACCGCAGCACGGTCCGGTATCGGAGCGCCAAAGAAGTTGTCCACGAGACCATCGGGATCATCGAAAGCCTGGCAAAGTCCGACCATGAATACACGGGCATCCCGTCAGGCTTTGACGATCTGGATAAGCTGACCTCCGGGTTCCACCCTTCCGAATTGATCATCATCGGCGCCCGGCCTTCCATCGGGAAAACCGCCCTGGCGCTGACCATGGCGGCCAATATCTCCATCCGGAGCAAGAGAAGCGCCGCCTATTTCACGCTGGAAATGCCCGCCGTCGCGCTGATGCAGCGGCTCCTCTCCATAGAGGCGCGGATCAACGTCAGCGCCCTGCGCTCCGGCTTTCTTAGCTCCAGGGACTTCCAGAACATCCTGGGCGCTGCGGAAAATATCTACGAAGCCCCCCTGTACATTGTCGATATGCCCAATATGAGGCTTATGGAACTCCGGGCCCAGGCCCGGCGGATCAGGCTTCAGGAAAAAATCGAGATCATGTTTATAGACTACCTTGGGCTTATCAGCTCCGAACAGTACAATGTCCCCCGTTTCGAGCAAATATCGGATATTTCCCGTTCCCTTAAAAGCCTGGCCAGGGAATTGGATATACCCATCGTGGCGCTCTGCCAGTTGAACCGGGAGGCGGAAAAGGAACGGCCCAACCTGTCCTCTATCCGGGATTCGGGGTCCATAGAGCAGGATGCGGATGTGGTAATGTTTATCCATCGCGAACGGGAATCCGATAAGAAAAACGAGGCCGCCAACAGCGAGGGGGGGAATAAGACCAGCCTTATCCTGTCCAAGCAGCGGAACGGGCCCGTGGGGACCGTAAATTTGACCTTTATGCCCCAGTACGCGAAATTTGAATCCTGGGCCCCGGGCGGTTCGATGTATACAAGCGGCGGGTTCGGGCCTTTATGCAGGAGGGGAGAATGGCGTTTGCAGACGACTACGATTTTGACCTGTTGAAGAACGAGGCGGAAAACCTGGTACTGGACGAACTGGGGCGGCAGTTGGAATCGTATACGGGCGAACTCTGTACCTGCAACGACTGCGTGGTGGACATGGCCGCCATCGCCCTGAACTCGGTAAAGCCCCTGTACCGTTTTTCCATTCTCGGCACCCTTTACACGTCCCAGGCCATGGCCGATGACGCCTACAGCGAAAGCGTGCGGACTGCCGTCAGCGCGGCGATAGAAAAGGTCCGGGAAAACCCCAGCCACGATTAGCGCCCTATGTTTAAGGTGATTACTGACCGGGCTGCCGGCCGGGCTACCGGCGGATAACCCGGCCCCACAGGGGGCGGCCCCAGGCGGTCCGCAGGGTCCACTGATCTTCGTAGAGGCGGAATACGGCAAGGATATTTCCGGTCCGGGGGTCGTGCCAGGAGACGCAGCCTTCCGCGTCAAGGACGACGAAGTACAGGTCCCCGTTGGCGATGCTCTGGGCCAGGCCCGGCCCCCGTTCCATGCGGATCATTCCCCAGGGGGCGTAGATATCGGCCCCGTCACCGCCGATGCTGGAGGCGAGAAAGCCGTCGGCTTCGGCGATGCTGAAGCGGGTGTCCTCGCCGTTGTACTCCACAAGCCGCGTTGAATTGGCGCCTTCCCGGGTGTCCAGCCGGACGATGGACGTTTGCAGGCCGCTTTCCGCCTCTTCCACCGTTGCCCCGTAGACTGTGCCGGAGGCGCCCCGGTATACCTGGACCCCCGTCGGGGCAGGGTAGGGGATGGGGACGGTTTCGCCGGTTCTTATGTCGATTTTAAGGAACGGGGCAGTGATTCCCTGGGCGAACGATGCGCCGCGCCCCAGGACGACGTTGTCCCGGTCGATAAAGGCCGCGTCCATGGCGCCGATAAAGGCTTCGCCGTAGAGTTCCGCGCCGTCCGCCAGGGACAGTACCGAAACGTTCCCCCGTGTGTCAAGAAACAGCCCCCGGCCTTCCAGCGCCGAAACGGAGAGGAGGGGGAAGCGCGAAACGGCCCCGGCGGGGCGGCCCGGGGCTTCCCTAGCGGGGATCGGGGCTTCTTCGCCCTCCGGGGAGCGGAACAC
>JAISMQ010000172.1 GCA_031276685.1 Treponema sp.
GGGGGAGAAATATGTCATTACAAAAAGCTGGGCCGCGGCCGTTTTAGGGGTCTAAGGCCCCTTCCACGGGGACACGGACCAGGTTCACGTTGTGTCCGGGGTAGCGGGCCATGAAGCGGGAAAAGCGGGTTTCTTCGGCGCTTTCAAAGACGGCAATCTGGAAGCCGCCGTATTCGTCGAAGTAGGGAACCAGGACCGCCACATGGAAGTGCTGGCGCATCCGGGGGAGGCCGCGGGGGTTATCCGCCGTAGTGGCGGGGCCTGTCTCGTTGTTTACCGAGGCCAGGTAGATGCGGCCCGGATCGTCTATGGCCAGGGTGTAGAGCAGGGCCCTAAGCCCCTCCACCCCAAAGCCGGAATTCTCCAGGTAGCCGGGGTAGGAGCGCAGGGCCGGCGGGGGGGCGGCGTTCTGCCCGCTTTCCTCCCCCCGGTAGATAAGATCGCTAAAGGGCCAGTCCCGGACCTCGAACTCCTCCGGCACGGCGTAGGCGGGGGAACGGAGGACGGTCCATGCCTGGGCGGCCAGGTTCCGGGTCCAGTCCAGGCCGAAAAAGGGGTCCCGGATATCCTCCCACATATCCGTATAGGAGGAGCCCCGCAGCCCAAAGGGCGCTTTAAGGGCCGCGATGTCCAGCCTCCCGCCGGTCAGGGGCCGCAGGATGCCGTCTACCACCCATTTGGCAAAGCCGGAGCAGTTAAGGCCCCCCTTCCCGTCCTGGGCGGCCAGGGTTTCTATAAACACGTAGCCCCCCTGGGCGTCGATGGCCCCGTCATCCCGGAACGAGATCTCCGGAAGCTTCCGGCGCAGGTTGCCGATAAAAAGCCGCAGATCCCGGTAGTTCGCCGGATCCGGATCGAAGTAGCGGCGCGGGAGTTTTTCCCCGGCAATCGTAAAAACGCTTTCCAGGGGCATGCCGAGAAGCCGCTCGAAGGGCAGGGCCACCGGCAGGGAGCGCCTGATATAGCCGTCGTAAAGCACTATGTCCATCTGGCAGCGGTCCCGGTCCAGGGGCCTGAACTGGATAAAGGTGTAGCGGTCGCTCCGGAGGTAGATACGGACCCTCAGCGGGGAGCCGTCGGCGCGGCTGCGGACGTAGACCCAGGATCCCTGGGCCCAGCCGGGGAAGGTCCCCATGCCCTGCCCGCCGGGGCCGGTCAGCTCCCTGGCCAGTATCACGGCGAACTCGTCATCGCTGCGCTCCGCCCGGACCTGGATCCGGCCGCCGCCGGGAAGGGTGTGGAACTGGGTCTTTTTTGCGATAACCCGGTCCTGGGTGTCCAGAAACCACTCGTCGCGGAGGGAGATCCGCAGGGCCGAATCGTCTTCAATACCGGCGCTGGGAATATCCAGCGCCCCCAGGGGGAGGAGGCCCCGCAAGCAGGCCACGGCCAGGGCCGCTTTCCAAACACAACGCATACACTGTGAAATATCGGCAGCGCGATCCCTTTCTTTTACGTTTCCCGTCCGCTATACTCTGGTAGAATCACATGGGGGCATGAATGAAAGTGTATAGCCGCCGGCAGTTGGCCTTTTTTTCGGTACTATCCGGCCTTATCGTGCTGATGCTTGCCTTTGGCCTGGGGCTGCTGCGCCTGCCCGGGGGGCGGGCCTCTCCCCCGGGGACTCCTGGCGGGACCCCGGACGGGGCCTTTGACGCGGCTACGGCGGAAACGGCGGGGAACAGCCCCGAAATCCTAAACCTGCGCCAGTCCCCGCGCTCCATCAACGCCCTAAGCGCGGCGGATCTGGCCCCCTACAACGAGGAAGAACGGGAAAACATCTCGATTTACGAGCAGTACAACGCCGCCGTGGTGAACATCACCACCGAAGTAATGGCGATCAACTGGTTCCTGGAACCCGTGCCCCAGGACGGGGGCTCCGGCTCCGGGTCGATTATCGACACCAAGGGCTACGTGCTTACGAACAACCACGTCATCGAAAACGCCTACAAGGTCTACATCACCCTGGCGGACGGAAACCAGTTTGAAGGCTCCGTGGTGGGCACGGACAGCGAAAACGACATCGCTATTCTTAAATTTGACCCCCCCGCGGGGGTGGAGCTGCAAACCATACCCTTCGGCAGTTCCGACAACCTGCGGGTCGGGCAGAAGGTGCTCGCCATCGGGAACCCCTTCGCCCTTGAACGGACCCTGACGGTGGGCATCGTGTCGGGCCTGGGGCGGCCCATCCAGACATCCCAGCAGAACATTATCCGCGACATGATCCAGACCGACGCCTCAATAAACCCCGGCAACTCCGGCGGGCCGCTGCTGGATACCCAGGGCAGGATGATCGGGATCAACACGATGATCTACTCCCCTTCGGGCGGATCGGTGGGGATTGGCTTCGCCATCCCGGTGAACACCGCCAAGCGGGTGACGGCGGAGATCCTGCAGTACGGCAAGGTGCGCCGGGGCCGGATCGACGCCACGGTGGTGCAGCTTTTCCCGGCCCTGGTCAGCCACGCCAGCCTTCCGGTAAACCAGGGCCTGCTGGTCTCCAGAACCCGGAGGGCGGGGCAGGCGGAACGGGCGGGGCTGCGGCTGGGCACGGAGCCGGTCCGCTACCGCTCCACCGTCATCTACCGGGGGGGGGACATTATCACCTCGGTTGACGGCATGAAGACCAACACCTACGCGGATCTCTACAGCGCCCTGGAGGACAACAAACCCGGCGATCAGGTAAAAGTCGAGGTTATCCGGGGCGGCCGGACCCTTACGCTGACCATCACGCTGGTTGATCAGGAAGAACTGGGCAGTTAGCGGTCTATAGAAACGGGGAAGGCAAGGCCCCCCGCGCCGATAAGCCGCCCGTTCTGGCGGTAACTGTACCAGGCGCTTCCGGTAAAGATCAGATGATCCAAAAAATGGAGCCCCAGCAGATCCGCCGCAGCCATAAGGCGGGCGGTGATCTCATCGTCTTCCGGGGAAGGTTTAAGCTGCCCCGAAGGGTGGTTGTGGGCCACGATCACCGCCGCGGCCCGGTCGATAATGGGGTCCGCGAAGACTTCCCGGGGATGCACGATGGTGCGGTTCACCAGGCCGATGCTGACAATCCGCAGGGCCAGGACCTCGTGGGCGCCGTTCAGGGAAAGGCAGAGGAAGCGCTCCTGCTTGCGGTCCGCGTGGTGCCGCAGGACCGTGTAAATATCCTGGGGCCGCCGGATACGGGTTCCGGCAACCCCCCAGCGGCGGCGCCCAAACTCCAGCATCGCCGCTACGGCGCATGCCTTGCCTACCCCCATGCCGCCGAGGGCCGAAAGGTCCTGGATGGAGGGGATCCCCTTGTGGCGGTCAAGAAGTTCCAGAAGCTCCCCCGCCAGGGCCACGACGTTTTTCCCCCGGATCCCCGTGTTCAGCAGAATCGCCAGAAGTTCGCGGTCCGAAAGCGAGGCCGGGCCGCCCCGGAGCAGGCGCTCGCGGGGGCGGTTGTCGTCCGGGCCGGTGTCCGGGCCCGTATTCGGGCAGCGGCCCGCGTCCAGGCAGCGGTCTGGCGCACAGTCAGAATCGATACTGGCGGGCCCGGTATAATCGGGATACGTAATGTCTTTCATACCGCCTGTATATAGGGGCGGCCGCGCATGACACTTTGTTTTTTGCGGTAAAAAACACCGATAATTGGGAAATATGACGCCAACCTTACGCCCGGCGCTGTTCGCCGGGGCCCTGATCGGGGCTTTTGTGCTTTCATCCTGCGCGAGCATGGGCTACCAGCGGGCCGCCGCAGTGCCGGAACGGCCTACGGCACGGCCCGAAACCCCGGAACGACCCACGGAGCGGCCCGAAACTCCGGAGCGGCCGATCCCGGAGATCCCCCTCCGCATCATGGGGACCGGGCAGGTGGCCCCGGGGACCCTGTCCAGCTTCCTCCTCTCCGTCAACCCCGGCGCGGGGGAGGATTTCAGCGCGGATCTGGCCCG
>JAISMQ010000192.1 GCA_031276685.1 Treponema sp.
CGGTATTAAAACTGACAATACTCTAAGCCTAACGGCTGGCGTGGTTACCTTTACGGGGGACGTAAAGCTTGTCGTTAATTCGGTGGATCTCCTTCTCAATCCTGTGCCGGTTACCTTGGGGCAGGTTATCATCGACCTGTCTGACGGGGGTTCTGTCGTGGTCGAAGCCCACGCAGCACTGCAATTGGCGGTTAGTAGCGCTGCTGGCCTAGACGTTGCTGGCGTTATCACAACCAATAATGATGACGCTGTCAATGACACCGGAATTGTTGCAAGCGCTGCGGCGTCTGGCGACCTAGCTACTGATGTGCCTGGTGGCGCTGTCACGGTTGCTGGGCTTATATCATCGCCCACCACCATCAACAAGAAGGATAGGTTTGCTGTATCCTCCGGTGTTATCTCGGTGGAAAGCATCAAATAACCGCCTAATGCGGTCCGGCGCGCGTTAAGCCGGGCGCTGGAGGGGCCGGCAGGGAAACCTGCCGGCCCCTTTTTTTTGCAGGCCAGGGCTGCGGGGGCGTTACGGGGGCGGAGCCCCCGTTGGGGGGGGTAGCGGAACAAAAATGCCGCGCATTTTTGTGGAGCGAGGGGGGGGGCTCCCCCCTGTCAGCACTTCCGGCGGCGGATCATTCTGCCTATGGCGCGCAGATGCGGGTCCCGGGTGGCGAGGAGCAGGGCGATCCCTATGGCGGCGTAGATGAGGGCGGAGAGGGCCAGCGGGAGGCCCAGGGAGATAAGGCGGCTGCGGCCGGAGAAGGGGCTGGCAAGGCGGGGGCCCAGGGCCAGAAGGGGGATGACGGCCAGGGCGGAGAAGGCGATGAGGCGGGCGGCGTAGGCCAGGGCGGATCCAAGGACCTGTCGGACGGCGATGTTGGGGTTTTTCCGCAGGAAGAAGAGGAGCAGGGCGGTGTTGACGGCGCTTGCCAGAGACAGGGCCAGGGCGATTCCGCCGCCGCGCATGGGGCGGACGAGCAGGGCGGCGAGCAGGACGTTGGAAGCGAAGGAGAGGATTCCCGCCAGCGTGGGGGATTTAGTGTCGCTTTGGGCGTAGAAGGCGGGGGCGATGATCCGGTTAAGGGCGATAAAATAGAGGCCGGGCATGTGGAAGCGGAGGGCCCGCAGGGTAAGGGCCACGGAGTTTTCGTCAAAGCTGCGGCTCTGAAACAGGAGCCGGATCAGGGTTTCCCCCTGGGACATGGAAAAAAAGGTGATGGGGATGGTGATAAGGGCGATGATGTTCATGGCGGCGGTCAGCCGCTGGTTGTAGATGTCCCAGCGGCCGGACTTTGCGTACTCCGCCAGGTCGGGCAGCAGGACGGTGCCGATGGAGACGGCAAAGACCCCCAGGATAAGTTCCTGCAGCCGGAGGGAGTACTGGAGGCTGGACACTACGCCTTCCCCGGCGTTGCCCGCCAGGGCGGTGGAGACCAGATCGTTTATCTGGTAGGCCGCCATGCCGATGATGGTGGGCCCGATAAGCCGCAGGATCTTCCTGGTGCCGGGGTTGGCGATGGCCCGCTTAAGGCCCACGAAGAAGAAGCGCCGCCCCGCCGCAAGGACGAAGGGGAGCTGGATCGCCGCTTCCAGGATGCCGCCGGCCAGGATGCCCAGCGCCATGGCCCGGGCGGGGTTTTTTGTGAAGGGCGAAAGGCCGTAGGCGGCCAGGATTGTGACCAGGTTAAGCAGGATGGGGGCCAGCCCCGATGGGGTAAAGATCCGCAGGCTGTTGAGGATCCCCTGGAACAGGGCCGCCAGGGAGACAAAGGCCAGGAAGGGGAACATGAGCCGGGTCAGGAACACCGCTTCGTCAAATTCCTCCAGCCCGAAGGCGGGGATAACGAGGGGGGTCACGAGGATGCCCAGGGCAACGGTAAGGCTGACGGCGAAGCTGAGAAAACTGAGCACGCAGGAGAGGAACTCCCGCGTGGTCCCGCAGGACGCGGCGTCCTGGCCTTCGGCGAGCAGGTACTCCTTAAACGTGGGGATAAAGGCCACCGCGATGGAACCTTCGGCAAAGAGGCGGCGGAACAGGTTGGGGATCATGAAGGCTACGGAAAAGGCGTCCGAAAGGCCGCTGGTGCCCAAAAGGCTGGCCTTGGCCATCTCGCGGACCAGGCCCAGGACGCGGGAAACCAGCGTGAGCAGGGACAGCGCCGATCCGTGGCGGATTAGGGCGCGGCTCCGTCCGGCGGTTTCGGCTGTTTCGGGCTGCGTCCCGCTCAACGCAGATCCTGGGGCCGGTTGGAGATGATCCCGGCGCAGCCTTCCGCCAGCAGCCGCCGGGCGGCGGCGGGATCGTCCACGGTCCAGGGTACCAGGGGGCGTCCTTCCAGCGTTGAAAACCGGAAACGGGAAAAGGCCGTAACCTGGGTATGCACCGGCTTGAGGTAATCGCAGCGGGCTATGATCCGGCCGAAGCCCCGGCGGAGCGGGAACGGGACCCCCTTGTCGGCGCACCAGATGACGGCGGTGGGGACGCGAGGGCAGAGTCGTTTGAAGGCCAGAAGGGTGTAGGGGTTAAACGAGGAAACGGTTACCGATCCGGCTACCCGGCCGCCCAGGCGGCGCAGCGTGTCGGCGGCGCGGGCGGGAAGGGCGTCGCCTCTGGTTTTCCGGCTTTTGAGTTCAATGTCGATGTACATGCCGGGGCAGAACTCCTCCAGGACCTGTTCCAGAAGGGGGGGATGCTCGCCGGCGAAGCTCCCGGCCCCCGCCTCCTGGACAGGGCTTTGGCGGCCGAAGGCGGCCCCTACGTCCAGGTCCCGAATCTCCCCGAATTCCAGTTCCTCTATGGGCCGCCCCTGCCCGTTTGGCCCTTCCGGGATGGTACGCCGGAAGGTATCGTCATGGGCCACTACCAGCTCCCCGGTCTTACAGAGATGGATATCCAGTTCGATGCCGGGGGTCCCGGTTTCGCGGGCTTTGCGGAAGGCGGCCATGGTGTTTTCCGGGGCCAGGGAGGAACAGCCCCGGTGGGCGAAGATAAGGGGCCGCGCCCGGTCGGGCAGCAGGGGCAGGCGGCTCATACGGGCGCCCCCTGAACGGAAAGCCCGGCGGCGCGGCCTTGGGCGCGGCCGCCCGGCGCGGCGCCGTCTTGGGCCGCGCCGCTCTGGGCGGCGCCGATGCGTATGGCGCGGATCAGGTTTTCCGCCGCGAAGCCCAGGTCCAGGGGGCTGTCCCGGATCATGGCGTCCAGGGAGCTTTGCCCGCGGGCAATGGAGGCGGCGTAGTCAAAACAGTCCAGCAGCGCCTCCGGATCCCCGGAAAGGCCGCCCGAAAGCAGGGCCACGGGCACACCGGCCCGGCGGGCCTCCCGGGCGACCACGGAACAGAGTTTGCCGGAGGCGGTCTGGGAGTCGGTCATCCCTTCCCCGGTGATAACGAGATCCGCGCCGGGGAGGCGGTCGAAAAATCCCGCGTACTTCATCACCAGCATGGCCCCGGATTCAAGCGAGGCCCCCAGGCAGATCCGCAGGGCCGCCCCAAGGCCGCCCCCGGCCCCGTCGCCGGGCTGTTCCGCGTCTTTGGCAAGCCCCGCGCCGATCCAGGCCGCCGCCAGCCTGGCAAGCCCGGCGTCCAGAACCGTTACCATGTCCGCCGTAGCGCCCTTTTGGGGGCCGAACACGGCGGAGGCCCCCTGCGGCCCCAGCAGGGGGTTGGTCACGTCGCAGGCCGCCCTGATGGAAAGGCCCTTAAACCGCCCGGCTGCCCCGGCGGGGTCTACGGAGGCGATTTTTCCCAGGGCCCGGCCCCCCTGGCCCACGGGCCGGCCCTCCGCGTCCAGGACGCGGAATCCCAGGGCGCTGATCATGCCAAGACCCCCGTCGTTGGTGGCGCTGCCCCCGACCCCGATGATAAGCTCCCGGACGCCATGGTCCAGGGCGGCGGCGATAAGCTCCCCGGTGCCGTAGGAACTGGCCGCCATGGGGTCCAGCTTGTCCCGGTCCACCAGGCCGATCCCGGAGGCGCTGGCCGCGTCCAGCACCCCGGTCCGGCCCCCGTCGATAAGCCCGTACTCCGCCTCCACCCGGCCCCCCAGGGGGCCGGTTACGGGGACGGTGACGAAACGGCCCCCGGCGGCTTCGGTTATCGCCCGCGCAGTACCTTCCCCGCCGTCCGCCAGGGGGATCTTGTACAGTTCGGCTGGCCCGTCCGCCCGCAGAACGGCGTCCCCGATGATCGAGCAGACCCGGGGGGCGCTCATATTCCCCTTGAACGAGTCGGGGGCCACGATTATTTTCACCGCCGCATACTCCGATAATCACTTTACGTATGCGGACATTCATGTTCAAGGTGTTTGGGGCGGGGAAAGCCGCCCTTCCGGCTCTGTTATGGGTTCTTGCCTGGGGCCGGCCGGAGGCGCAGGATCTGGACGGGGGCGGGATCCGGCTTGCCGCAGGCAGTACCGGCCCCTACACCATGGTGGAACGGTCGGACTGGTCCCGTTACGACAACGGCAAATACCTGGGCCACGTCTACCACGAAGTAAGGGCCTCCATCAAACCGGAATCCGCAGCGGATTCCTTTGAATACCGGGGGAACTTCTTCGTCCTGGAGGAAACCCTGCGGGATATGCGGGCCAGCGCCCGGTCCGTGGACGCCATTGTCCCGGTCTCCTTCCGGATCTACCCGGACGGGAGCATGGTTATCGAGGAAGACCGGGGCTTTCCCACCCTGCGGGGTTTTCCCGCCTTCCCCAGCGAGAAGGTCATCCCCGGTTCCCGCTGGACCGCCGAAGGGGAGCGGGTACTGGACCCAAAAAACACCGGAAACCCCGTTATCGTCCCCTTTATCGCCGAATACGAATACCGGGGCCCCGAAGAGTACCGGGGGATGGCGGTCCACCGCGTGTCGGCCCGTTACGCCGTGCGCTACCGGGACCACGGGCTGGGGGGGAATTTTTCATCCCTCCAGGGCACCCATTCGGTAGACATCCTGGTCCAGGATGCCAACGGTCTGCCGCTGCTGATCCGGGACAACCTTGATGAAACCTTCGCCTGGCCCGACGGTTCCACGCTGCGGCTGCGGGGCTTTACCCTGATCTTCAGCGAGGGCGCGGTTCCCGTGAACCGGGAAACGATCATCGCCTCCATGGGGAATTCCCTGGGCATCGCCACGGCGAGGTCCGGGACCCCGCCCGCAACGCGCACAAGCCCCGCGCCTGTACCTTCCACGCCGCCCGCAGCTTCCGTAACGCCGGCCCCGCCCGCAGCCCCGCCCGTAAACGCTTCTTCCGGAGAAGGCGGGTCAGCGCGGGACAGGGCAGCGGAAATTGTCGAAACCTCGTCCGGCCTGGACCTGGTCTCCGTACCCGAAGGGGTCCGGCTCATCGTCCGGGACATCCGCTTTATCCCGGACTCCGATGAATTCCTGCCCGAAGAACGGCCACGGCTCGACATTATCGCCCAGGCGCTGAAAGAAGCCGCGCCGCGCCAGAATTTCCTTGTGGAAGGCCATACCGCCGCCATCGGGCTGACGGCCGGGGAGATGGAACTGTCGATCAGCCGGGCCCAGCGGATGGTGGACGAGCTGGTCCGCCGGGGCATAGCGGCGGACCGCTTTATCTACAAGGGCTGGGGGGGGACCAAACCCCTGGGGGACAACAGCACCGACCAGGGCCGCGCCCTGAACCGCCGGGTGGAAATCACTATTCTGGATTGAATTCCCCCAAAAATCGAATCAAAAGCCCCTCTCCGCCCCTATATAGTTAAGGGGGATCGCAACGGCCTGCGGGCCCCGCGTGGCGTTGCCTTGCATGGCATGGCGGCGTATATTTTAA
>JAISMQ010000195.1 GCA_031276685.1 Treponema sp.
CACCCCCCACCCCCCCGCCCCCCCACCCACCACCCCCGCCCCATTTTGAGTTTTTCCGCCACCCCCTTTACGGCGGATATGGGCTGGCGGTCGAATTCGCGGTAGGGGACCGTTACATCGGCTTTGCTGTAGAGGAGCGCCATGTTGGCGTCCCAGGGGACCAGCAGGGATTTTTTGTCAACCGACAGAAAGAGCAGGGCATCCTGGGGGTGCCCGCACAGCCAGCGCAGTGCCGGATTCCGCCGCCCTTCGGTGTCTTCGATAGCCAGCAGGGCGATGCCCTCCCGGGCCATTGTGTCGTATATTTTTTGCCGCCGGCTCAGATAGTCAATCATGGATTTCCCCCAGAGTTTTCCACAGGCGCATGAAACAGGCTCCCAAACATTATCCCGATGTACCCGGCCCGGTAGCTGCTGCGGGCGGTTCTATGACGGACGGGGGAAAAGCGCGGATTCAAACCCCGGTTTTAGGCCAAGCCGCTGTAACATAAGGGCCCGGCTATGGAGGTGAGGGGAATTGAACCCCTGACCTTGTGAATGCCATTCACACGCTCTAGCCAACTGAGCTACACCCCCGCGCAAGTTTTCAGACTATAAACGGTGGGGGCCGGTTGTGTCAAGCGCTGGCCCTGAGGGGTTTCATTTTTTTTTGCGGGGTCCCTTGACTTTTTTGTATCACTGTGTTATGTTCTTAATACGGTAATACTTTAGTACGGCGGGAGGCGGGATGAGTTGATGACCTTTCAAACGGAACGGCCCATTTACGTGCAGTTAATGGACGAGATCAGGGGGCAGATTGCGGCGGGACGGCTTGCGCCAGGGGGAAAGATAGACTCTATCCGGGACCTGGCGGCTTTCTACGCGGTCAACCCAAACACGGTCCAGCGGGCCCTGGCCGAGCTGGAACGGGACGGTTTGCTTTCCACCAGGAGGGCGAATGGAAAAACGGTAACAGAGGATGCACAGGTGATTAGGGAACTTAGGGCGAGATTGGCGTCCGAGCGGCTGGAAGCGCTGCTTTCCGCGATGGAATCCCTGGGGTTCAGCGCCGGGGAGACCCGCGATCTGTTCGACCGGGCACAAAAAGCGCGGCTTTGCCGGAACGGCGGGTCGGAAATTACCCAAGGAGGCGGCTCATGAGTGCCTGTATACTGGAATGTAGGAATTTAACCAAGCGCTACGGCAAGCAGACGGCGCTGGACGGTGTTAGCATAAGTCTGGAAGGGGGGCGGATCACCGGGCTTCTCGGTCCCAACGGCAGCGGAAAAACAACGCTGATAAAACTGGCCAACGGGCTGCTGCGGCCTTCCGGCGGGGAAGTGCTGATTGACGGCAGGGAGATCGGCGTGGAAACCAAGGCGGTGGTTTCCTACCTGCCCGACCGCTTTATACTGGACGGCTGGATGCGGGTAACGGAGATAGTGTCGTTCTTCGCCGATTTTTACGCGGATTTCCGCAGGGACGCCGCCGAGACCATGCTTGCCAGTCTGGGCATCGGCCTGGACAAACGGTTCAAAACCCTGTCCAAGGGCAGCCGCGAAAAGTTGCAGCTTATCCTTGTGATGGCCCGCAGGGCGCGGCTCTACCTTCTTGACGAGCCCATTGGCGGCGTAGACCCGGCGGCGCGGGACTACTGTATCAACACGATTATCAACAACTACAGCGAGGACGCCGCCGTGCTTATCTCCACCCATCTGATACAGGATGTGGAACGGATTCTGGACGATGTGCTGTTCCTTAGGGAGGGCAGGGTTATTCTTCAGGGGGCTGCCGATGATATCCGCACGGAACAAGGCATGTCCGTAGATTCGCTTTTTAAGGAGATGTTCAAATGTTCGTAAAATTGCTCCGTTACGAATTCAAGGCGCTGATGCGGGTCATGCTGGCGCTCTACCTGGTCTTGCTGGCGCTGGCGCTTGTCACGGGGATCTACAACCGTATCGTGAGTGGCGGGAATTTCGACCAGAATACGGACAGTATTAGTTTGATCTGGGTAGTGGCGGTTTCGATCCTGTTTATCGTGAACATCGTAACGGTAATTACGCGCTTCCGGGATAACCTGCTAAAGGACGAAGGCTACCTTATGTTCACCCTGCCGGTTCCCGAATGGGCCCTGGTCGCGTCCAAAGCGGCGGCGGCCCTCTGTACTTTTTTGTTAAGCGCCGCCGCCTGTATTGTTTTCCTGACGGTTTTCACGCTTATCAACAATTATCGGTGGGTATTAGACATTCTGCCCAAGATGCCCCGCCTTTTTTCGGAGGTCGTGCCGTTTCCGTATCCGCATATCTCCAGTCCCCCTCCGCTGATTGTCAGAATCGTTATGATCCTGGTGCTTGCGGTTCAGCAGGTGTGCCTGTGGTACACGGCGGCGATAGCGGGCCAGATCGCGCCCCGCTTCCGCAGTTTTGCCGCGTTCGGCACGTATGTCGCGGTCATGATTCTGAAGCAGTATCTGTTCCAGGCGGCTGCGTCCCAGCAGGTTCTGGCCATCGTCTGTATCGAAACCGCCTGTGCCGTCCTTTTCTTTTGGGCCGCAAGCTGGCTCTTCAAACACAGGTTTA
>JAISMQ010000205.1 GCA_031276685.1 Treponema sp.
CACCGCCCCCAGTTCCATGCCCGGAATCATGCCGTCAAATACCGTTTTCACATGGGCGCTGCCCATGTTCCCTATGCCGATAACGCCTAGTCTAACCCTGTCCATAGGACCTCCGGGGGCCAGTATACCGTATTGCTTCCGGGGGTAAAACCGTACAGAATAGACAAATGATCAACCGTTTCCCCCTTCTTCTTGCGTTTGTTTTTGCAGCCCTTGCCCCCGGCGCGGCCCAGGAGAATTTCGTGGAGGGGCGGGGCGAGTACCTGACCCTCAAGGTGGCCGTCATGGGGCCCGGTGACGATGTGTACTTCTGGTGGGGGCACGTCGCCCTGGTGGTCGAGGATTCGGCCAGCGGCCGGGCCTGGTTTTACGATTACGGTATTTTTTCGTTCGACAGCGAAAATTTTTACACCAACTTCGCCATGGGGCGGCTTTTGTACCGCTGCGGGGTTTCCCCGGCGGAGCTGAACTACCAGGTCTATACCATGACCAACCGGGACATTACCCTGTACACGCTGGACCTTCCGCCGGAAACCCGGGAAGAGATCTGGCGTTTCGCGGATACCGGCGTGCTTCCGGAAAACCGCAACTACCAGTACCACCACTTCAAGGACAACTGCGCCACCCGGATCCGCGACATTCTGGATCTTGCCACAGGGGGCCAGTTCAAACGGGCCTTTGGCGAAGCCCCCAGCCCCTTTACGCTGCGGCAGCAGGTTAGGCGGCATACCTGGTTTTCCCCGTTTATGGACTGGCTGCTCAACTTCCTGATGGGGCAGGACATCGACGTGCCCATGACCGCATGGCAGGAGATGTTTTTGCCCCAGGCAATCGGGGACTACATAGCGGATTTCCGCTATACCGATGTCCGGGGGGTGGAACGGAAGCTGGTATCGGGCGTCGAGACGCTAAACCGGGCGGTGAACCGCCCGGCGGTACTGGAAAAACCCCGCCGCCAGTGGCCCCGGGAACTGGCCTTTAGCCTGTGCCTTGCCGCCGCCCTGGCCGCCCTGCGCCTGTTCAGGAGGACCCGGCCTGTTCTGGGGGTCCTTTGGGGTTTGATCCAGGCCCTGCTGGGGCTTTTTTTTGGCGCCGTCGGGAGCGTGCTGTTCTTTATGACCTTTTTTTCCGATCACGATTATACCTGGCACAACATCAACATACTCTTTGTTAACCCCCTCTGGTTCGCGGCCCTGGTCTGGGGCATACGCTTTGCCTGCGTCCCCGGCTTTGAAAAACGGGAAAGAACGGATTCCCTGCTTAAGTGGTTCTGGACCGGCGTGTTCGTCCTGGGCTTCCTGACCATACCCGTAAAACTGCTGCCCTTCTTTTACCAGCAGAACCAGGTAACCCAGGCCCTGATCCTGCCCGTCGCCTTTGCCCTAAGCCGGATTCCCGAATGGCTCCTAAAACGGACGCCCGTGCGCCTGAAACGGCGGGGCTTCCCGGGCCAGGGATAGCCCGCAGCGGATATCATTGTGGTAGGCGCGCCGGCCCTGCGGCCGGATACCCGGAACCGGGATCGGCGTATATAAAAAAACGAAACCGCTTTACACCTTGTAAGGGTGTTTTACCTTTCACATACGTCTAACCTTCTCCAACGGCAGGGCCGGCGCATACTGGTTATGGGATTGTGACAGGCGTTAAAGAGTGGGGGGCAAAACGCCTGGGACGGGCACTTGACCGAAGCTTTGCGCCGTCTGAACCACAGGAAATCACAGGGATTTATGGGCGCAAAGCAAGCGTGCCCGGCACAGGCGTTTTGCCCCCTGTATTTTCCTGCCTGTCGCAACATCACCATGGTACATGCGCCGGCCCTGCGGCCAGCGCTTGATTCTCTGACAGGGCTCCCGCGAAAATAAAAGCATGAACAACCGCATAGCCTTGGCGATTCTCCCGGCGCTGCTGGCCGCCCCCTGCTGGGCCCAGGTTCCCCCGGAAACCCAGGCGGGCCTGCCCGATCCGGGTTCCGGCTTTTTCCCCCTTAGCCTGGTGCTGGAAGCCGTCCAGGGCGGGGCGGGCCGCTGGCGCCCGGACTGGCCCCGGGAGATCCCCCCCGACGCCTTCGCGGTAGAGGGGGCCCTTGACCTGGGCCTTGACCCGGGGGAAGGCGTCCTGGGGCGCTACCGCCTGGCGCGGGACGCCGGGGGCCGCCTGACGGACTTCCCCCTGGCCCTGCCGTCTCCTCAGGGCCCCGTGTTCGCCCAGGCCCGGATCAGTTACGGCGGGGAGGGCGGTATCACGGGCATTGACATCGAGCTTCCCGCCCCGGAACCCGCGCCCGGCGCACCGCCCGGTGCGGAAGCTTCGGACGATGCGGAAACTTCGGCTGGCGCGGAAGCTTCGGACGGCGCGGGAATCCCGGACGCCCTGCTTTTTTCCCTCCGTTTCGAGGAGCCCTATTTCCCGGATAGCGCCGCGCCCCCTCGCGCCGGGGTGGTATACGGGGAACGCCGTTACTATGTCCTTTTTAGCGCGGGGGTCCGTGAAATCGCCGAAACCTGGTTCGATCCGCAGGGGGTTTGTACCGCCTACGCCAAAAGCCGGATCGCCCGCGAAGCGCCGCGCTCGGGGGCCGCGCCTGCGGAGGCCCCCTGGCGTATCACCGGCCTGGAAATAGCCGAGTACGGCCCGGAGGGGGCCCCGGAAAGCCGCCCGGCCCTGTTTCACTACGAAAGCGGGGGGAACCTTTCGGAAAGTTCGGGCGGGTACGGGTCGTTTTCCGCGATCTACGGGGCTGCGGGGCGGCCCCTTGCCTGGTCGCGGGATTCCCTCAATTTCAGCCTCCAGTGGGACCAGGGGGGCCGCCTGGTCAGGCTGCGCGATCTTACGGGCTCCCCTGCGGATTTCCGCTACGACTACGAATTCGATTCCCGGGGCAACTGGGTACGCAGGCGGGAAACCGCCCTGGTCCGCGCCGGAAACCTGCTCCTGCCCGCCTACAGCCGGGATCTGGTCCGCCGCATCGTTTACGCCGAAGAGGTTGGGGATGGCGGCCTCGATTGAATGGCGGGACGCGAAATACGGGGAAATTTTCGACCAGGAACTGCGCGGCCTTGAACGCCGCCGCCGTTCCGACCCCGGTTGTACCGTGGAAGATCTGGAAGGGGTTTTAAGGCACCTCTACGTCATGGACGGCGCGGACTGGGACGGCAGGGGGGATGTCCAGGACATCTCGATGGCCGCCACCATCGCCGCCTATGAACACTTTATCGCCCAGTGGAAGGCGGCCCTGTAGCCGGCCTCAGCGCAACCGCATGTAAACAAAAAACAAGGCCGTTTCACACCCTTTGAACAATATTTCACCTTCCGCGTGTGTCCGGCCGTTATTCAAGGGCAGGGCCGGCGCATATACCTCCGGGGAAATTGATGGGGGGCGCTTAAAAACAGGGGGAAGTAGATGCTGGGCGGGGTGTCGGCGGGAAAAACGCCATGCCCGCATGGATTTTTACCGCCGGCAGGACCCCGGGATACTGTTAAACCCTGTTTTTAAGCGCCCGCAGCGGATATCGTTGTGAATATGCGCCGGCCCTGTAGCCGGCCTCCGGTTCGCTTGTTTCTCCCCGCCGCTTCGGGTAAGATAAGGGCGGGGTATCGACATGGAATGGCGGGCAAGCCACATACTGGTGAAAGACAAATCCCTGGCGGAGGATCTGCTGCGCCGGGTGAAACAGGGGGCGCGGTTTGAATCGCTGGCGCGGGAATTTTCCGCCTGCCCCTCAAAGTCAAACGGGGGGGATCTGGGCTGGTTCGGGCCCGGAAAAATGGCCGCCGCCTTTGAATCGGCGGTCAAGCGCCTTTCCCCCGGCTCGGTGGGGGATGTAGTTCAGACTCAATTTGGATACCACATCATAAAATGCACGGGGCGCAAAGAATGAAGAACCCCGCCGCAGAGCAGCGGGGTATCTTCGGTCGAGAAGAAAAAGTCCTGCGGACTTTTCTCATTTTGCACGGGGGAGGTCTCTACCCCGCCATCCTTGGCGTAGGAATTCA
>JAISMQ010000207.1 GCA_031276685.1 Treponema sp.
CCTCCGGCAGCGTGCTGATGGGCCTTATCAACAACATTCTGGATTTTTCAAAGATGGAATCGGCAAGCATGGAACTGGCGGCGGTCGATTATATGGCGCCCAGCATGATCCACGATATTTTGCAGATGAACATGATCCGCATCGGGAAAAAACCCATCAGCCTGGAGCTTGAAGCCGATTATACCCTGCCAATAAAACTGCGGGGCGATGAACTGCGGGTTAAACAGGTGCTGAACAACCTGTTATCCAACGCCATCAAATACACCAAAGAAGGAAAAGTAATTCTACGCATTACCTGGAAGCCGGAAGACGAAAACACCGCTATTCTGACTTTTGTGGTAGAGGATACCGGGCAGGGAATTAAAAAAGAAGATCAGGAAAAACTCTTTTCCCCCTATACCCAGTTCGATACCTGGAAAAACCGGAATGTCGAAGGGACCGGGCTGGGGCTTACCATCACAAAGAATCTGGTAAAGCTTATGGACGGAACCGTCTCCGTGGAAAGCGAGTACGGCAAGGGGACTGTTTTTACGGTCGCCATAAAGCAGCAGATTGTGGACAGAACCCCCAGCGGCCGGGAAACCATGGAAAACCTGAAACGCTTTAAGCTTTCGGGGATACAGGGCAGCCGGAAAAGGCTGGTCCGCAAGCACATGGGCGAAGCCCGGATCCTGGTAGTTGACGATGTGGCTATGAACCTGGACGTAGTAAGGGGCCTGGTCCGGCCCTACGGCCTTACCATGGACGGGGTACAGAGCGGGCCGGAAGCCATCGATCTTATCCGGGCGGGGACGCCCCATTACGATCTGGTCTTTATGGACCACATGATGCCCGGCATGGACGGCCTGGAGGCGGCGCGGATCATCCGGGCACTGGATTCCGCCTACGCGAAAAAGGTGCCCATTATCGCCCTTACCGCAAACGTCATGTCCGGGGAAATGAACATGCTCCTGGCAAACGGCATTGACGATTACCTGGCCAAGCCGATTGAAATACGCAAACTGAACCAGGTCCTTGAAAAGTGGGTGCCCCGGGAAAAGCAGACAAAGCGGCTGTCCCCGGACCGGGACGATGCTGAAAGCCAGCTTTCCAGCGTTCCCAGGATACCCGGCGTGGACACCAGGAAGGGGCAGATCAGCACCGGAGGAACCGCGAAGAACTACTACGCGATCCTGGGCGTGTTTTGCTCGGACATGCAGGAAAACATACCCCGGATACAGAACGCGCTGGAAACCAGGGATTACCAGCTTTACACAACGCTGGTCCATGCCCTTAAAGGTTCCGCCCGCAGCATCGGGGCATTCAAGCTGGGCGACATGGCCGCCGATCTTGAAGACGCGGGGAGAAAGCAGAACCTGTCCCACATGGAAGATAAAACAGGGCTGCTGATTACGGAACTACAGGAACTGATAGAGCAGATAAGCCGGAGCCTGAAAACGAAAACCCCCGCGCCTGCGGAAACGCCGGACGAATTTCATTATACCCCGCGGTTTGACGTTCTTAAAGACGCCCTTGTCAACAACGATTACCTTATGGTGAACCAGGAACTAAAACGGCTGAACGATCTATCCCTTGACAGGGCCGGCCGCGAACTGCTCGATGCCGTTGAAAAAGACGTTTTGCTGTTTGAATACGAAAAGGCGGCGGCCCGTTTAAGCTGATCAGGGCCGGCGCGTATACATGGGAATATTGCCGCAGACGGGAAAAACAGGGGTAAAACAGCCCTGGTTTTTATATCGCCCTATTCAGACACCCTATTCAGACTACGCCCTTGCTTTTTAGATGCGCCCCTATTTTTACATCCTGCGACTTGATATGGGCGATGAGCCAGTCCCCCACCTTGATCTGCACGTCATCGAACAGGGCGTCAGAGGGCCCCTTCATGATAAGCTGCGTCTGCAGCTCGCGCACTACCTTTTTTAGCCCCTCGTGGAGCTTCTTGTGGTTTTCGTAATCCGGATATTCGTATTTTTTTTGGAGCCGTTCTTCTTCGTAAAAATGTTTGATCGTGTAATCATTCAAAAAGTCCAGGCTTTTTTTCAGTTCCGAGTTGGATTTCTGCCCGGTACGGGCATTCAGAAAACTGTTGAGCGCGTCAATAAGCTGCTTGTGCTGCTCATCGATCATCTGGTTTCCAACTTCCAAGCTTTTGTCCCAATAGTACATACAGTATCTCCTGCCAGGTATCATACATGTCCCGCAGGCGGGACAGCAAGCCCCCGAATTGCCAGGACCAGCGCATGTATATGGGAATAATGCAGCGGACAAGAAAGCAGGGGGCAAAACGCCCGGGTCGGTCAGGCTTGCCGGTGGGCCCTTGTGCAAAGATAGTCCCCGTGCTATAAACGGCGCATGGTTCCGTTCCCTGGAAAAAAATGGCCCTGTCACATCCTGGTAGCGTGCCTTATCCCCGCCATGATGGGGACATTTGCCTTTTCAATGGCGGACAACCTTGATTTTTTTGACTTCCTGGCGAACCGGGTGGTTTCGGGCGGGGCGCTCAGTTCTGCGGACCACGCCGTTGACTGGCTGATCGAAGATACGCCCGTAATCAGCGGGGCGGCGGAACGCGCGCCTTCCCCCCTGCGAAGCGGGACCTTGCGCATGCTTATGCCGCCCGGCATACAGAACGCGGGGGCTTTTCTTGCCCAGCCGCCCTTAACAAGTAGACACGCACAGTATTCCAATATCAAGCCCGCCATTCTTCTTAAACTCAGAATCTGATCCGCCGGGTCGGCCCCGCCGCCGGTTTTTTGAATCCGTACATATTAAGACTTTCTCAAAATCCTTTTTTGGGAAGGTGTTTTGCTATTTTGTCCCAAAGCGCGCAAAAAGGAAGGAAATTGATGTCGCTGAGTGATATTTTTGTCCGGCAGGCAATACGGCTGGACCTTGAAAGCACGACAAAGGAAGCGGCTTTTTTCGAACTTGTAGAGTTGATAGCGGCCGCCCGCCCCGAATGTGACCGCGATGAAATACTTGCGGCAATAACCAGCCGAGAAGATAAAATGAGTACCGGCATTGGTTCCGGTATCGCGGTTCCGCACGGCTATTGCCGGAGTATTAATGCTGCGGCCGGTGCTATCGGTATTTCAAGGGCCGGTATTGATGATTATGGTTCGCTTGACCAGAAGCCGGTTCACGTGCTGTTTATGCTGGTGATGAGCGATATGTCGCGGGAAAGCCATCTGCGGGTTTTGAATCAGGTTTTTAAGCTGGCTAATTCCGAGGCGATTGGCCTGATGATGGCGGCAAAAAACACAGAAGAAGTGGCCGCCATTTTATCCCGTTTTTATTAAGGAGCATGTATGACTATTCTTGAAATGCTACAGCAAAGCGCCATTTTAACGGTTCTTGGCATGGCGATTGTTTTCCTGTTTTTGTGGGTCATAATCGTATGTGTCAATGTGGTAGGAAAGCTGATCCGCACCGCAGGTCTGGATAAGGACATACAGCAGCCGAAAACCGGAACGCCTAAAGCGGCCCCCGGGGTAACGCCGGAAGTTACTGCGGCAATATCGGCGGCGGTTACGGAGTACCGGAAGGAATAGACAGCAGCAGGCGTCCGTTTTCCGGGACCACCGTTCCGCCCCTGAAAAATCCGGCGGCAAGGCGTACTTCGTAGGCAAAACCTTCGTGGCGGAGTTTCAGCGCTTTGCCGCCGTTTTCGGCCTTGCCGGGACCGTCGCCGGCAATGCCTGTATCGCCGGCAAGGCCGGCGGCGCCGTCCATCTCCGCGCTAAGGCCCCACACCATCTCCAGGTGGAAGGCGAGCCCGTCTTCCGCGACAATTTCCAGGGAAGCGGTACGGCAGGTAATGGTTATGCGCCCGCCGTCGGCCTTTAGCAGCAGCCGCAGGTCCCCGCCGGAATCTTCAACAGCGCAGTCCCGTACCGCCAGGGGGCCGCCGTTGCCCCGGAAGTACCAGCCCGCCCGTTTCCCCCGGCCGCTCCAGCGGTTCCCGTCGATCACCGGCAGGTTGTCGTAGATCATGTTTTCGTTCTTGCAGGTGTCCCGCAGGTAGCGTTCGGCGTAGGCGTCATCGAAGATCATAAGATCCCGCAGCCAAAAGGTTTCGCCTTCGGAATAGAAATTCACCCGGTACTTCCGCGAACAGAACCAGACCGAACGCTTCCCCTCTTTTTTCCAGTCCGACAGGGCTGTGGTTGCCGAATTGGGCGTAAGGGGGTACGTTGCGCGGAACCAGTCCCCCGTTTCCGCCAGGGTTTCTATGCGTAGCTTCCCCGCTTTGGCAAGGGCGCTTAGTTTTTCGATCTGGTAGTTCAAACCGTTCTTCATGCCCCGCCAGCCGAAGCTGTTTTCCTGCCCCGCCTGGGCGTAGTTGAAGCTTAGGCAGCAGCCGTCCATGACTTCGCCCAGAAACCAGTCTACCCAGGCGGGAAGCCCGCCGCCGCCCGCGCTGCCTGAGTAGACAGGTTCCAGCGTAATGACCCCCTGGCTGGCGGTCGCGCCGGAATCGAGGCTGAGGCCGTAGTCGTACTGCAGTACGGGATCGCTCCCCAGCATGCGGAACACCGGCAGGGGTATCTGGGTTTCGGCGCTGCCCCCCGGCGCCAGCGCGTTTGTCCGCGAAGGATAGTATGCCTGGTTGTAGTACCCGCCCCAGATGGTGTAGCCGTCGGTACCCCACTGCTCTTTGCAGTTGGCGCTGGCGGAAATATGGTACTTGTCCGAAAGGTAGGCCAGGCTGTGGGCGTCGATCATCCAGGAGGCGACGGATTTGGGGTACGCGCCAAAAACGGCCCTGAACTTTTCCATAAGGCAGTCGAGAAGCCGTTCCCGTTCCTCCGGGGTGTAGCCCACGGAAAACCCCACGTGGGAATGCCAGTCCCAGGGGAAGCGCCCCCGCCAGGCAAGCCCGCAGTCCCTTACCAGGGGTTCCACGATCTCAAGCCAGACGCCGATCTCGTGGGGGGTTCCCCGGAGCATGTCGATGTACGCTTTGTCCAGCAGGGCGTCGTACTGCAGCAGAAAGGTTCCGCGCAGGCCGTGTTTTTCCAGCAGCGCAAGCTGCTCCCGCACCGGCTCGTAAAGGTCAAGGTCCGACCGGGGTTCCACAGCCCGGATAAAATTCACGATATTGACGATGGACGGACGTTTCTGCATATCAGTCTCCTTAATTATATTCGGTACCTGCGCATCAATCAGAACGAAACCGCTATCCGCTTTATCTCCATGGGTTTGAGTGTAATGCCCGTTTCGTCCAGGTACACCGCGCCGCCTCCGGCGATCCGTATGTCCGTCTCCTGGGGAGATGAATAGTGGTTTATCACAAGGAGAAGCCCCCTGCCGCCGCTGCGGAACAGGCTGGTCCATATGTTGGGATTACCACATTCGACAAAAGGCTTAACGCCCAAATCGGTCAGAAGGCGGCGCAGCATGGCCCGGTGGGACGGGTATCCGTAGGACCACTGCGCGCCAAGCCACAGCAGGACGCCGCCCGGGGGGTACTGTTTTT
>JAISMQ010000221.1 GCA_031276685.1 Treponema sp.
AAGAACCTGGAAATGGTAACCCAGGAGATCACCAACGGGATGAACGAGATGGCCACCGGCGCGGATCAGATCAACGTGGCGGTGACCAGGGTGAACGAGATCAGCGGCAACAACAAGGACAGCATCGACGTGCTGGTCAAAGAGGTAAGCCGCTTCAAGGTTGAATAGAGCCGGGTTGAATAGAACCGGGTCGAATAAAGCCGGGCTTTTCCCGGAACGCGCAGAGAATACCCCGCCTTTGGGCGGGGTATTTGTTTACCGGGCCCTGTCCTTTTTTCCGTCCGCGCCGCGGTAGGGGTTGCGGCGGTACTTCAAATAGCGCCGGTAGGCGGCGCTGCTCTCGTAATACCCGTCCAGCCCCTTGAACGAGGATGATTCGTCACAGCGGTACAGTTCCATCAGGGTGGGGTACAGGGCGGCTTCCACGATTTCCCGGCCGCGGTTCGGGGGGAGCCGGGGCATGGCCGCCGGAAACATGTGGTTCTTTACGAGCCAGGCCGTATCGTCGATCAGGGCCTGGGAAAACCCAAGGCGGCCCAGGAAGCGGCGGGCCACCTGGGCGCCCAGTTCGGCGTGGGCCTGGAAACGGTGGCCGCCGGACGATTCGGCGAGTGGCTTGCCGGAATCGTGGAGAAGCAGGGACAGGGAAAGGAGGAGGCTGTGGCGTCCGCCTTTGCGGTACCGGAAGGTTTCCATGGTGTGCTTCCAGACATTGCCTTCCGGGTGAAATTCTTTGGAGTGATCCACACCGTCAAGCCGGGCAAGCTCCGGCCAGTATTCCCCCGCAAAACCTGCGGCTAAAAGGAATTCAAAACCCAGTTCAGGATGGGGCGAATCCAGCAGCCCCATAAGCAGCAGCCGCTGTTCTTCCGGACCGGGGGGCGCCGGGCGGGGCAGTTCGCCGATAGCCCTGGCGATCTCCCCAAATTCGCGCTGCCGGTTTTCCGGGCCGCAGGAATAGCAGCCGTAACGCGCCAGGATAAGGGCGCCTTCCGTAACGCCCTGCAGCCAGTTTCCCGCCGTTTCAAAGCCGTCCCACCAGGGCGGGGCCGCCGGGCCCGGGGGGGCCTGAAGCCGCGCCGGCTCGTCGCGGATCCGGCGCAGCAGGGGGTAGAAGCCGCGGGGGTCGTAAAAGCGCCCGGTTTTCCAGTCCTGGGAAAAACTGAGGATGCTGTAGGCGGAATCTTCCGGGGCGCCGCTGTCGGGGCAGCGGAACAGGTAGTCCCTGCCCTGGAACTCCGCGGCCGCGTCCGCCAGCGCCGCTCCGGGGAAGCGGAGGTTTTCGAACAGGCGGGCCAGCTCTGTCAGGGAGGCGCTGGTTTCCACCAGCACGAAGGGCAGGGAATCGCGGTCCAGGTAGCGGTCGATGGCGCTGAAACCCCGGAGCCGCGCCTCGTGGCCCCGCGATACCAGTGTCTCGCGGATTCCCCCGTTTTCAACCGGCAGGTTTCCCATCGCCCCGCCCTTTACGGGAACAGGCCCAGGGGCAGGATCGGCATGGGCGTCCCGTTCCGGGAAAGCCGGTACCGCAGATCTTCCGCCAGGCCGGCCGGCGCAAGCAGGAAATCCGGCCAGGGGGGCTGCGGCGCCGAAATGGAGGGCGCCAGGACGAAGGGCGGCGCGGGAAGGCCAAAACGGGCGCTTAGTCTGTCGATAAGCTTGGCTTTGGGGTACTCGTTGTAGCGTATCCGTTTGTCCGGCGGGATCTTGGCCAGCTCGCGGGCCGTTTGCAGGGCTTCGGCGATGCCGCCAATCCGGTCCACCAGCCCCGCGTCCCTGGCCCCAAGCCCGGAGTAGACCCGGCCCTGGGCTGCGGCCTCCACCGCTTCGGGGCTTAGATTCCGCCCGGCGGCGACTTTTGCCACAAAATCGGCGTAGAGGTCCAGGATAAGGCGGCGGAACTGTTCTTCCTCTTCCGCGCTCAGGTCCCGGTGGGGGATCATAATCCCCGCCGCAAGGTCCGCGTGGGCCCCCCGGCTTATCGTATCCACGGCGAAGCCCAGCTTGTCGTAGAGGCCCCGGTCGAAAAACCAGGCGCCGATAACGCCGATGGACCCGGTAAGGGTGTAGGGGGAGGCGACAATGCTGCTGGCGTTCATGCTGACCCAGTACCCGCCGGAGGCGGCTACGGAGCCCATGGAAACCACCACGGGGATACGCTGTTTCGCGTCGCCGACCGCCCGCGCAATATGATCCGCCGCTTCCGCGCTGCCGCCGGGGGATTCTACCCGCAGCACCAGGGCCTTAACGGCCTTTCGCCGGGAAATTTCCCGGATCAGCGGGGCAAGGCCCCTGGCCGCCATGCCCTGGTCGAAGTCCGTCTGGCCCCTGGCGTAGACCAGCGCGATCTCGTCCCGTTTCACCGGAAACCCGCCGCTTTCCGCGCGGTAGGGGCGCGGTTCAAGCCCTTGTTCCTGCTCTTTGCCCCCGCGCCCGGTTTTTCCGTCCGGCAGCAGGCTGAACTGGGCGTCCCCCCAGCGGAACCAGGTTTTTGGGTCCCCCCCTTCCAGCTCCCGTACCGCCTCCTGCACGGCTTCCTCCCGCCCGGTGTAATCCACCAGGCCCCGCGTGTGCGCGCGGGCGGCGGAGTAGAGGAACTCGTCGTTCATGATGCGCTCGACATCTTCCCCGCTTAGGGAACGGGATTCCATCAGCAGGGCCCTGGTTACGGCAAAGGTATCGTCCAGATAGGCGCCGTACTGTTCCTTGTCCGCTTCGGAAAGGCTGTCGCGTGTAAAGGATTCCTGGGCGGACTTGTAGGTTAGGTAGCGCAGTTCCCGTATGCCGATGCCGATTTTTTCCAGCGTGCGGCGGACAAAACCCCGCCCGTAGAGGAACCCGAAAAGGCCCAGGGTCCCCGTGGCGTCAAGCACGATTTTATCCGCCACCGACGCGAGGCAGTAGAGGTCCAGATCCCCCTGGCCCAGATAGGCGACGATCTTCTTGCGCGGCTTCGCGGCGTCCTGGCCCTTCTGGTCCAGGGCGTCCTGGTCCAGACCAGGCTGGAAAGCCGGGGTTTTGAAGGATTCCAGCAGCTTCCGCAGTTCCCACAGCGAGGCGCGGTCTGCGGAGAACCCCGAAAGGTTAAGCACCAGGCCCCGGACCCGCGTATCCTTCCGGGCTTTTTCGATAAGCTTGACGATTTCGAGGAAAGAGCCGGAGACGGGGCGGGGCTTTAGCAGCTTGACGGGGATTGCCGTCCGCTTTCCCAGGCATACTTCAAGGTAAGCGCCGGGGAACACGGACGTTTTGTTGCTCATAATGCTATAGATAGTGCCTTAATCAGTTCGTCCAGTCTATACCCGGAGCTTTCTTCGGCTTTTAGCATGACCCTGCCGAATTCGGCGATAAAGTCGGCCCGTGCGGCTGTTCCCACAGCGGCGGCGAAAACCGGCCCCAGGGCTTCCTCCTCTTCGATAAGCAGGAAGCACGACAGGTACACCAGGCTTTCCTCAAAGGCTTCCTTGTTGAACCAGATAACCCCGTCAAAGTGGTTCAGCCCCAGGATCCGCTGGAAGTCTCCGGCCTGGTAGTTTTCGGCGATCAGAGCCGCCGCCCAGGCCGCCGCGCCTGCGGGGACAGCGGCGACAGCCGGCTTGGCCTTCGCGGTTTTGGCCTTTGCCGTTTTGCCGGGTTTTTCTTTTTCCGGCCCGGCCGGCCCGATCTTCGTATCCGCAGTCGCCGCGCAGGTCCGGCCCAGCAGGGCTTTCATAATCTCCACCACCCGCCAGGATTCATCGGCTTTAAGGCCCAGGCCCCGGAAACATTCCCTCAGTTTCCGGTCCAACTGCCAGTGGCCCGCCAGGGCTGCGGCGCCCTTTCCGCGCAGTTCCGGCTCAAAGACCACCCGCAGCAGGGCCAGGGCCGTGTAGCCCAGGGAATAGGCCGTCAGTTCCCGCAGCGGGGCCGTGGTTACGCCGCCGATGATCCGCTCCAGGAAACCAGAAAATTGCGCCAGGGCGCGGTCCGCCGCTTTGGCCTTCTGGTTTGCGCCCCCCGGCACAAGGCCGGGATACGCGAAGGGTTCGTAGGCGCCGCCCGCGCCGTCCAGGTATTCAACGGCGGTTTTGACAAAGCCGGAGACCGGCGTCATAAGATCGTGCAGCAGGCTGTCCAGGGCCTTGGAATCGCCAGATTCAACGGCAGCTTCCAGGGCCTGGACCCGCTGGGGGGCAAAAATTTCGGTAAAGGGGCGGTAGATCGCGTCAAGGAACAGGTCCGCCGCCGCCGCGTCCGGGTCCTGGACCCCCCGGCCCCCAAGTTCGTGGTTCAGCCGGGACCAGCGCCGGGACCAGGGGCCGCCAATGCCGTCTTCCCGCTCGTGGATGTCCAGGAAAACCTGGGATTCATAGCCCCGCAGGGACACGAAAAGCCCCTGTTCGCTCAGTTCCTTGGAAGATCGGACAAACCAGAGGCCGGAACGCTGTTCGTGGAGGAAGCTTAAGTACCGGTCCTCCCCGTGGATCGACAGGGCCTCCGTCAGCGTGTCCTGGCGCAGGCCGCCGTCTTCCTGGGGGATCGCCGGGGAACTCCGCTTGATCCAGCCGGAGGCCCCGTAATACGAGTTGTTGTAGAGTACCAGGGCCCGGTCGTCCCAATTCCGGTTGGAGTAGGCGAACACGTTTTCGTTTACCTG
>JAISMQ010000059.1 GCA_031276685.1 Treponema sp.
CGAACCCTCCTTCGGATAAACATCGTAGGGTTAGATTTTTATTTTGAGGCATATCCCTTTTTGGGTTAGAAAAATTATGAGGCAATGCGAGCTATTGACTAACAAGACAAGGGGGGCTAGAGTAAGAGTGCATTAGCGCTGACAACAAACAGGCCAAAAGGAGGCGCCATGACCTACAGTATAGCCTTGGCGGGCAAGGGGGGGACGGGAAAAACCACGGTTTGCGGTTTGTTTCTGGACTACCTGGTCAAAACGGGGAAGGGGCCCATTCTGGCCGTTGACGCCGATGCCAACTCCAACCTGAACGAAGTGCTGGGGGTGGAAAAACAGGTTTCCCTGGGCGATATCCGGGAGGAAATCGCCCAGGCCGAGCTGGCGGAAAACAGCCCGATTCCTCCGGGGATGTCGAAACAGGAATACGCCGATTTTAGATTCGCTTCCGCCCTGGTAGAAGAAGACAACTACGACCTCCTGGTAATGGGCCGGAGTCAGGGGAAGGGCTGTTATTGTTCTGTTAATGATGTGCTGAGGGAACAACTAAATAAATATTACCAAAACTATAAATACCTGGTGGTGGATAACGAAGCGGGGCTGGAGCATATCAGCCGGGGGATTCTGCCGCCCGTAGACCTGATTCTGCTGATCAGCGATTGTTCCCGCCGGGGTATTCAGGCGGCGGGCCGGATTGCGGAGATGATAAACGAACTGGATTTACAGGTCAAAAAGGTGTTTCTTATCGTAAACCGCGCCCCCGGCGGGGAACTTGACGGGGGCATACAGGAAGAAATAGCGGCGCGGAAACTTACCCTGGCCGGCGTATTGCCCCAGGACGATCTGGTTTATCAATATGACCTTGCAGGGAAGCCGCTGATCAAACTGCCGGAAGATTCTCCTGTCAAACGGGCCCTGGGGGATATTATTAAAAAACTTGAATTCTAAGGGGAGCCTCTAAAAACTTCAGTATTTAGAGGTTTTCTTACCCCCTGGAGAAAATCGCCCTACGGTAATTGCTTGTATTACAAGGAATTAGCGATTTTCTCCCCAGCGCCTCTGAAAACTCAACCGGAGTTTTTAGAGGCGCCCTAAGGCTTTTTGCGGCCTTCATGAAGAAGGTCTTATTTTCCAGGAATGGAGGAGCGTATGGGTGCTTTAACGGATCTGATTTACCAGGGCGCCAATGCCGTGGCGGGTTTGACGGAAGGAGCTGTCAAAGGGGCAATCGAAAAACACGGCCCGGACAAGGCGCTGGCCTTTCCTGACACGGCCTATTTTTTTCCCGCCATTTTTGCGGCCACGGGGGTCAAAGTAGAAAAGCTTGAAACCCTGAATGCCTGTGTGGGGGTTCTTAAAAGCCTGATCTCCGGGAAGGAAGATCTGGGGGAGGCGCTGAATGCCGGGCTTGCCACCGCAGTGGGAGCGGAAATTATCGAGGGCCTGAAATATCTGGAAAAAGACCCCTACGAAAAAGAGCCGGGCATTGGTTTTGTGCCGGATCCGGCGATCCGGTCCCTGGGAGTTCCCCTGGTTACCGGCGATATTCCCGGCGTGGCCGTGGTGCTGGGAGAGGCGGCGGACCCCGCTCCGGCGGTCAAAATTATCAGGGACTACCAAAGCAAGGGGATCCTTAGCTTTTTGGTGGGGAAGATTATCGATCAGGCCCAGGCCGCGGGGGTCAGGATGGGCCTGGAATTCCGGGTAGTTCCCCTGGGCTATGATGTTACCTCGGTTATTCATGCGGTTACCGTCGCCATCCGGGCGGCTTTGATTTTTGGAAATATCAAGGAGGGGGATCTGCCGGGCCTTTTGGCTTATACCAAAGAACGGGTCCCCGCTTTTGTAAATACCTTTGGCCCCCTGAACGAAGTGGTGGTCGCCGCGGGGGCCGGGGCCATCGCCCTGGGTTTCCCGGTTATCGTGGATCAGGACATCGGCGCCCTGCAGGTCCCCGGCGCCCTGGAATCCGTAACCGATTATGAAAAAACCGTAAAACGTTCCCTGGAGCTGCGGAACATCAAAATAAAGGTCAAGGAAATATCCATTCCCACGGCCTTTGCCTCGGCCTTTGAGGGGGAAATTATCCGCCGGAACGATATGTACGCCGAATTCAGTTCCGATAAAAACACCACCTGCGAACTGGTCCTTATGAAAGATCCCGCCTCTATTGAAGACCATAGCATCACCCTGATCGGGCCCGGCCTTGAATGTACCGAACCTCCCCTGAATTTGCCTTTGGCGGTTTATGTGGAAGTGGCGGGGGCCAAAATGCGGACCGATTTTGAACCGGTGCTGGAGCGGAAGATTCATCACTGGTTTAACTATATCGAAGGGGTCATGCATACGGGGCAGCGCAATATGTTCCGGCTCAGAATTAGCAAAGACGCCTACGAAAAGGGGCTGGGGCTGAAAGACCTGGGGGAAGTTGTCTACGCCATGATTATGGACGAATTCGCCGCGGTGGTGGATAAATGCCAGGTAAGCCTGGTGACGGACCCGGAACGGGCAAAGGAGATTCTGGAAAAAGAAGCCCTTCCCCGTTATGCGGCCCGGGACTCGCGGCTTGCTTCCATGACGGATGAAAACGCGGATTGTTTTTACAGTTGTACCCTGTGCCAGTCCTTTGCCCCGGCCCATTGCTGCGTCATTACCCCGGAACGGCTGGGCCTCTGCGGCGCGGTTTCCTGGCTGGACGCCAGCGCCACCAAAGAGCTAAGCGCCGCCGGGCCTTGTCAGCCCATAAGCAAAGAAGGGCCCCTGGACGAAAAAAAAGGCGCCTACGAATCGGTAAACAAGGCGGTAAAAACCGCGACCCGGGGGGCGGTAAGCCAGGTTACCCTCTATTCGCTGATTGAAGACCCCATGACCAGCTGCGGCTGCTTTGAGTG
>JAISMQ010000070.1 GCA_031276685.1 Treponema sp.
CCGTTTAGTTTTTCTGCCGATACGGGTTTCAAAAGATAGTGAAGCGCCGACACGTCGTAACCTGTGCCGATAAAATCATCAAAGGCGCTTACAAAGACGATGATCAGCCGCTCGTTGTCGTTCCGCAGTTCGCGGGCAAGCTCTATGCCGTTCTGCCCGTCCCCCAACTGAACGTCCAGCAGCAGAATGTCGCAGCTTTTGTGCTGCCGCCATTCGTGTAAGAAGTCCCCCGCGTTCGGGAAGATCTGTATCATCGCGTTAAGGGCGCTGTGTTCCGCCCACGCAAGTACCTGCTTCCGCAGGTTTTCCGCCTGGGCCGCTTCATCTTCGCAAATAGCAATGTTCAGGATGGTCATGGTACCGCCCGCCGTTTTCCCACGTTGTACCATTTTGGAACAGCGCGATCAATCGCCGGGATGGCGCAGCACGAGCAGGTGCCGTTCTTCGTCAAGGCCCGGCGTGGGGCAGGGCAGGATCTCCCAGGAAGCGGGGGCCCGGTCCGGGTTCAGCGGGCCAAGGGCCGCCAGTTCCGCGCGGATCGCCTCCAGGCGGCCCTTGTAGGCGGCAATCGCGCCGCCGGGGGCCAGAAGCCGGAGCAGGGCCTTGTGCAGGGCCGGTTCCAGGGGCCGGAAGGCCCGGAAACAGAGCAGCGTAAAGCGGCCCGGCGCGGCCTTCTCCATTTCCGCCTCTTCCACGGCGACGTTTTCCAGGCCCAGGACCGCGGCGGTGTTCCGCAGAAAACCTGCGCGCCGGCCCATCCGCTCGATCAGGGTAAAGCGGAATTCCGGCAGGGCGATGGCCAGGGGTATGCCCGGCAGACCCGCGCCGGAGCCCAGGTCGGCAGCCTGTGCCGCCGGCCCCCCCGCCTCCAGCAGGCTCAGGATAATCCCCAGGGGGGCCAGGGAATCCAGAATGTGCCGGGTGACAAGCTCCTCCCGGTTTTTAACCTTTACCAGGCCGTAGGCGGGGTTAAAACGCTCTATCTCGGCGATGTACCGCTCAAGCAGGGCGCTTACCGCGTCCAGGCGGGGTTCGATAAAGGCGGATAAGCGCCCCGCAGCAGGCTGCCCCGCGCCGGTCCGCCCGGCAGCAGACCAATCGGCAGAGGACCATTGGGCAGCGTCCGCCAGGCGGCGGAGCCCCTCTTCCAGCGTAAGGCCCATGGCGGCTACTTCTTCACGCCGCCCCGCGCGTTTTGGCCCGCCGCGTTGTTACCCTGCGCGTTCCGGCCCGGCCCGGCCGTTGGGGCAAGCCGGTTTTTCAGCGCCTCCGCGAAGGGGTTGTACATCGTGCCGTCATCGTCTGCGGCAGGGCGGGGCGCGGCGCGCTGCGCTGGGCGCTGGGCGTCCCGTGTTCCGGCGGGAGGGCGCGCCGCAGGGCGGGGATTGGCCGGGAGGCCCGCTGCCCCGCCGGGCTGGGCGTGTTGCTGGGCTTGTGGCCGGGTGTGCGGCTGGGCGCTTCCGGCAGTCCGCTGGCCGGACCCGGCGGCCCGCGCCCTGCGCGTGGCCCCGGCGGCGCGGGGTTCCGCGCCCCCCGACTCCGCAGGGACCCCGTCCTTCCTGCGCGGCGCGGCCGGAGTTCCGCCCCGCGCCGTTTCCGCGCCGGAAAGAACCTTGCGGGAAAGGCCGATGCGGCGGCGCTCCACATCGCGGCTGATGATTTTAAATTCCAGCACGTCCCCCACCTTCACCGCGTCCAGGGGGTTTTTGACAAAGTGATTCGCCAGTTCGGAAATATGGACCAGGGCGGTTTCCTTTATCCCCAGGTCAACGAAGGCGCCAAAGTCCACAACGTTTTTGATCTTCCCCGTAACCGTCATCCCCTCTACCAGGTCCTCGAATTTCACAAGGCCCTTCCGCGTTACCGGCTGGGGGTAGTCGCTCCGGGGATCCCGGTTCGGTTTTTTCAGCTCCTCCGCAATATCGCTGATGGTGACATCCCCCACCCCGTACTTTTCCTTTAGTTCCGTAATTGTCACGGAAGAAAGGCCGGCGGTCACCGTGGAGCTTCCCATGATGGCGCGGATCTCCCGGGCGACGCCGTAATTTTCGGGATGAACCCAGGTGTTATCCAGGGGTTCGGCGCTTTCCGGAATTTTAAGAAAACCCGCGCACTGTTCATAACTTTTGGGTCCCATGCCGTTTACGGTTACCAGTTCTTCGCGGCTTTCAATGCGGCCCTTCTCGTTCCGGTAGGACACGATCTTCCGCGCCAGTGCGCCGTTAATCCCGCTGACGTACTTCAGCAGCGAAACACTGGCGGTGTTCAGGTTTACCCCCACGTTGTTCACCACCGACGAGACTACCTCGTCCAGTGTTTCGGAGAGTTTTCTCTGGTTCAGATCGTGCTGGTACAGCCCCACGCCAATGGATTTGGGATCGATCTTCACCAGTTCTGCCAGCGGGTCCTGGAGCCGGCGGCCAATCGACACGGCCCCCCGGATCGTCAAGTCCAGATCGGGAAATTCCTCGCGGGCAATATCGCTGGCGGAGTAGACCGACGCGCCGTCCTCGTCCACCACGGTGTACAGAAGCTCCAGGCTGTTTTCCGTGATAAGCTGGCTTACCAGTTCCTGTACTTCCCTGCTCCCCGTGCCGTTCCCCACGGCTGCCAGTTGTATGTCGTAGCGTTTAATCCCCTCAAGCAGCAGTTTTTTCGCCTCTTCCGGGCGGTGCTGGTAGATCACGAAACTCCCCAGGTACTTCCCCGTGTCGTCCAGCAGGGCGCACTTGGTCCCCGTGCGGATCCCCGGATCTATCCCCAGCACCCGCGTACCCTTGATCGGCTGCTGCATCAGCAGGTTTTTCAAATTTTCGGCGAAGTCGGAAATACCGTGATCATCGGCGGCCTCGTTCTGATCCCCCCGGATCTCCCGAATCACCGCCGGGGAAAGTAGCCGTTTCAGGCCGTCTTCGATAGCGGTTCTGTGGTAGTCGTTGTGCAGCGCGTAGTTTTCCTGCAGAAGGTGAACCGCAGCGTTTTCATCCACATCAACCGTCACGTCAAGAAAGCCTTCCCGCTCGCCCCGGTTAATGGCGAGAATCCGGTGGGCCTTGATCCGCGAAAGCGGCTCCGCGTAGTCCCAGTACATCTGGTAGGTGGCGGCCTTTTTCGCATCTTCGCCCCCCTTCTCGCCTTCCGCCCGATCCTGCCGCGCCTTCACGATGATCCGCCCGTCCCGGTAGTAGAAGGCCTTTACCGCCGCCCGGTTCTTCGTGTCCTGGCTCGTCTCCTCGGCGATAATGTCCATAGCCCCCTGCAGGGCGTCCTGGACCGTGGGAACCGCGAGATCGGCCCCGTCTTCCGCCGTTTCCCCCGCCGAAGGCCGCACAAACTCCGCAGCCCGGGCAAGCAACGCCTCGGCCTCCGCCTCTTTCATAAACGCCGCCAGGGGCCCCAGCCCCCGCTCCAGGCCAAGCATGCCCCGCGTCTTCTTCTTGCGCTTGTAGGGGGCGTAGATATCCTCAAGCTCGGCGGCGCTGGCGGCGGAAATGATGTTTTCGTACAGCGGCTCCGTAAGCTTCCCCTGTCCGTAGACAGCCCGGACAATCTCCAGCCGCCGCGTTTCAAGGTTCATCGCGGCGCCGAAAAGATGCTCGATGTCCCGCACCTGCACCTCGTCCAGACCGCCGGTTTTTTCCTTCCGGTAACGGGCGATAAAGGGAACTGTCGAACCTTCCGCCAGCAGACAGGTAACCGCCGCAACCTGATCGGTCTTTACGCCCAGCCTTTCCCCCACGCGCCGTCGCAGGGAATCCTCATCAACCTTTAGCCCCTCAATAAAGCTTTTATCCAGATTCATAAGGCGGAAGTATAGCAAAAACCGGCGGCCCGGCAAAGTCACCGGCAGCCCGGCCCCAGGGCGCCTGTCGCGTTTTTCGTGGGCCTTGACTGTGCCGCCTGCCCGGCGCATGATAAATCCGGTTCCAGACCGGAAGGCTTAGAATTACTGGCAGCCGGGAACGGTCTGCGGTTAAGGGAGGGATGGCGATGAACATTGCCAATGAAAACCGGCTGAAAAAGGCCGGGGCGGACGATGACAGCGTCCTGTATTTTGGAAACTGGGAACGCGGCCGTACCGCGTCGGCTTACAGCCGCTGCTACTTCAGCTTTTACGGCGGAACGGTAAAAGCCTATGCCATAGCGGGTCCCGGCAAGGGCATTTGCAGCGTGCTGCTGGACGGGGAATACCAGGCCGCCGTTGACTGCTACGGCGAGCGCGAGGAAACGATCTGCATTTTTGAAAAGTCGGGGATTCCGGGCGCGGCGGCCCACAACCTTGTGGTCATTGCCGGAAGGGAAAAAAACGAACGTTCCACGGGCGCCGCCCTTGAAATTGCGGGCTTCGCGGCGGAAGCCCCGGTGAATTATCCCGGGGAGCTAAAACGCCGCATGAACACCGAATACGCGGCAATCCGGAAAAACCTAAAACCCTGGAAAGATCCCGGCCAGTGGCGCCCGGTCCCCTACGCGGCGGTCATGCCGGAACGGGGGGTGCGGCTGCTCCCCGGCATCGTGCGGAACGTATACGACAAAAACATAGAAAACATCAAATACAACGCGGCCCTGCCCGACTACTGCGAAGGCGAGCCCATGGACTTCCTTACGGGGGAGGCGCGTTCCCATGCCGGCTGGAGCGGCTGGCTGCCCGGCTCCAACGAGGGTCGCATGCTCGCCGGCGCGGCGGGGGCCCTGCGCTGGGAAGAAGACGGGGAACTCCGCGCAATCGTTAACCGGATTATCGGGGATATCAAGGCCCGGATGCGGGATGACGGTTACTTTAACTACTACCCGGAGGAAATTTCTTACGTGCCGGATCACACCATGGAGCAGTGGGCGGATCATACCCAGACGCCGAACAACGACGCCGTATTCAGCGAGCGGAAGAACTACGACCGGGTATTCTGGACGCGGGGCATGCTGGCCGCCATGGCGGCCGGGAACCCGGACGCGCCGGCCCTGCTCCGGCGGATGTACGACTGGTTCAACAAACAGGAACAGCACCTAACCCACATCCTCCTGGGCGGTAATTCCACGAACGGGACCCCCGGGGGCCCCCTGGTGTACCACAGCGCGGTCGGCAAACCGGACGATATTATCACCAGCATGCGCTACTTCGATCAGGATTACTGGTTCGCGGCCTTCGCGGAACGGCAGCCCCTGGCGTTTTCCCATTACCCCGGCGAACGCCCCCACTGTTACGCCCTGCTGCCCCTGGAGGCCCTTGCCGACGAATACCGGGCCACCGGGGACCAAAAATACCTCGACGCCCTGCTGGGCGCCTGGGACATTTACCACGATCACTACAAACACGCCGGCGGCCCCACGGCCATTTGCGAAATGCACGGCCCCTACCCGCCGGGAACCCGTTACATTACCACGGGCCACAACGGCGAAACCTGCGGCAGCGTGTTCTGGGGCTGGATTAACCAGCGCCTGGCGCAGTTGTACCCCCGGGAAGAAAAGTACATCGCCCAGATTGAAGAAGTCGTCTACAACACCCTCTGCAACTGCCGGGACAAACGGGGCCACACCCGCTACCATATCCGCCTGCACGGGAAAAAAGACGGCGCCGGCAATTCCAATTCCTGCTGCCAGGTATCCTCGACCATGGCGATTTCCTCGATCCCGCAGTACATCTATCTGGCCAGCCGGGATACGGTGTTTGTCAACCTGTTTATCCCGTCCGAATTCGATTCGGAATTCGGAAAGCTGACAATGCTGACGGATTTCCCGGCGTCCGGCGCCGTTACCATCAGAGTCGATCCCGCCCGGGACGGGGAACGTTTCGCCGTCAGCCTGCGGGCCCCCCACTGGATCAACGGCAGCATGGCGGTATCGGTCAACGGCAGCTTCGCCGCCAGCGCTTCGGCGGGCGGGCGGATCACGCTGAACCGCCCCTGGCGGAACGGGGACACCATCAGCTTTACGATCCCCTACGGCTTCAGATTGGTTCACTACACCGGGACGGATCAGGCGGAGGGCCCCCGCTACACCCTGCTCTACGGGCCCCTGCTGATGGCCCTGGCCGCAGATTGCCGGGACGCCGGAACCGTCCCCCGCATCAGGCGAAAACCGGAGGACCTTGCCGCGTCATTAAAACCCGCGCCGGACAAGCCCCTGCACTTCCCCGTGCCCGGCACCGCCTACACCTACCTGCCCTATTGGGACGCCGGGGACGAAGGATTTACCTGCCTGCCGGTTATCGAGGAATAGGGCGGTCACCGTTTTGGTCAAGGTTTGGCGAATTCTCTGTCAAACAGGGGGTCTTACATCTGCCCAGCACTAGGACAGGGGTCGGCGGCGGGCTATAATGGCCGTGTCCGCCGGGTTTTGGGGCGGGGTCTTCACGATTTTCACAACAACAGGAGGATTTGTATGAAACGTCTGTTCCGGATACTGCCGCTGGCGGTAGTGCTTTCCTTGCTGGTTTCCCCTGTCTTTGGCCGGCCCGTGCGGGACGCGGCCGGCGCGGGGAAAGACTACGAACTGGTGCTGCTCCACACCAACGACCACCACGGGGCCATACTGCCCAACAACGGGCAGGGGGGTCTGGCGGAAGTTGCCGCCTTCGTAAAACAGGTCCGTGCGGAGAACCCCTACGTGCTGCTGGTGGACGCCGGGGATATCAACACCGGGCCCGCCCTTTCCAATATGTTTGCCGCAGAACCGGATTTTCTGGCCTACAACATGATGGGCTACGATGTGGCCATTATGGGGAACCACGAGTTCGACAAGAACCACAGCCAACTGCTCCGGCAGATAGAGCTGGCCAATTTCCCCTTCTTCAGTTCCAACATAAAAACTGCGGACGGGAATTTCCTGGGGGGGCGGCAGTATGTGATAAAGAACTACGGCGGCCTGCGGGTGGGGCTGTTCGGCATCACTACCCTGCGGTCCCGGATCATCGCCAGCCCCGATCCCAGCCTGGTCTGGCTTAACGAAATTGACGCCGCCCGCGCCGCCGTGGCCGCCCTGAAAAA
>JAISMQ010000103.1 GCA_031276685.1 Treponema sp.
TTTTCTGAACATTATGAATCCTGAAAAAAGGATCTTTTGCCTTTGAAAAAATGAGGGTACTTACTTATTGGGGACTTGACAAGCTGGCGGTTAGTTAGGGTATAATGTGAGCCTTGAGCCGTGAGCCTACTGCCGTTTTCTGTCGTTATGCCTACCGTTGCCTTGAGCATGAAAAAAATGTAGTATGTTTGGAGAATTTGTGCAAGACCCTGATCCATAATCCCCGAAAGCGCCGGAACAACCTGTTGGGCAAGCCCCTGTTCAAAGGCAGGCTTGTCCCGTGTGTTGACAAGCCCGGCGGGGCGGGGTAATGCTGGAAATGGAAGTCGCCGTGTGCCCGTTTAACACGACCCAGATTCTGATTTTGCAACGCCGGCATCGCCTAACAAAATAGACTTGTCCGTGCGGGACCGCTGACCGCCGCGCCCGCCTTGCCGCCCTCCGCTTTTCGGCTTATACTTTCCCCGTGACAATTGAACAGACGGTTGAGATTCCGGCGGACCGGCGGATTACCATCGAGGTTCCACCGGAAGTTCCGGCGGGAAGGGTGATCCTTTCTTTTACCCCCGTGGCGGACCGGGAACTGGAAGCGGCTGAAAAAATCTGGGGCTGGAACCGCGCCCACCCCGGCGAACTGCGGGCAAAACTCCTGAAACTCCGCGGCAGCCTTTCCTCAAGTTCTTTTGGCGGCATGGACGGTGTGGCCTATCAGCGTAAAGTGCGGGACGAGTGGACCGCTGATTAACATGAAACTGGTCCTTGATACTAACGTCATTATCGATTTTCTCAAACAAACACCCGATGCGGTTGATCCTCTGGCCCTCATTGAAGAGCATGAATGTTTTGTCAGTGTCATCACTAAACTTGAACTCTTGAAATATCCGGGCATTACTACCGCCGAGGAAGAAAAAATACTGAATATTTTACAAATTGTACCCGTTATGCCTATGAATACCGCTATTGAAAACGAAACCATTGCCATAAGCAGGGCAACAAAGCTAAAATTACCGGACGCGATTATTGGAGCAACCGCAATAGTATATGACGCTGAAGTGGTTAGCTCCGATCCACATTTTTTCAAATGCCCATACCCCGCCCTGCGGATTTTGAAGACCTCTTGATACCCGTGCCGTCCTCCGCTTTTCGGCTTATACTTGCCCCGTGACAATTGAACAGACGGTTGAGATTCCGGCGGACCGGCGGTTCCATCTGGATATAGATTTGCCGGAAGATGCAAAGGCCAGGGGGATAGCAAAGGTGTTCATCCAGTTTCCCGCCGGAGAAGGCCGGAAAAATATGGAAGTGAAAAAACGGCGGGTTTAAAAATAACTCAAACCCTCCGCCGCGCCCGCCGGTAACTCCGTCGCCGCAAAAACCGCAGCCCCCGCAAAAAAATAGGCGGCCCGGTCCATTTCGCAGGGGTACCTTGGCGCGCGGGCCGGTCAGTTTTTTTCCCCGGCGGCCCAGTCGGCTACGATTTTTTTTAAGCCCTCGTTGATCAGCTTGAGGGGTTTGCCGCAGGCGGGGCAGGTAAAGCGGCCGTTTTTGTCTACGTGTTTTTTGGCGCAGCCGACGCAGTAGCTTGTCCCGCAGGCGGGGCAGGTTCCGGCGGGGATTTCGTCCGGGGGCATGGCGACAAGCCGCAGGAACGATACCGGGGGCGGGTCCAGGGGCACCCGCCATGTTCTGCCGCATGACGCGCAGGGGATAAGCCGGGTGGAGCCCTCAAGGATGCGCTGCCGCAGTTCTTCCCGGTGTTCCGCGGCTTCGCCGGAAAGCGGCAGGGCGTCCAGGCGGGCGAGGATCCCCCCGGCCTCGTCCCAGCGGCGGGCGGTACAGAACAGCCAGCCCAGGGAGCGCAGGGAGGGGACGTGGGCGCCGTCCAGTTCCAGCGCCGCGTTGCAGGCGGATTCGGCCCGGTAGTACTCGCCTTTTTTTATCGCCACGTAGGTGATTAGCTCCAGCAGGGCGGGGGAGGGGTTGTGGGCGCGGGCCAGAAGCGTGTCCGCCTCGCCGTACTGGCCCATCTCGATAAGGCACGAAGAACCGTTGGCCACGAATTCCTGGTTGTCCGGGGCGATGTCCAGGGCGCGCCGGTACCAGGCCCATGCCTCCTCGAATCGTCCCGAACGGACCAGGAGGTTCCCCGCGCAGTTTGCCATAAGCCCTTCCGTGTCCAGCCCGCGGTCCGCGTCCAGAATGGCAAGGGCCTTGTCCGGGGAACCGCGCAGGTACTGGTAGACCGCCCGGTTCACGAGTACCGGCGGCCGTTCCCCCAGGGCGGCGGCGGCTTTTTCCAGATGGGCGGCGGCGGTTTCCGTGTCGCCTTCCGCAAGGCACAGTTGGGCGGCCAGGTTGTTCGCCCAGCCCCAGGTTTCCTGTTCGCCGGGGGCGGTTTCGCGGGCGGGATCCAGCAGGGACAGGGCCTGTTCCAGATCGGATCGCAGCCGGGGATCGGCGGGGTTGTTGTCCAAAAGGTAGCGGGTCTCCGCCAGGCGGAAACGGAACAGCCCGTAGTCCGGGGCAAGCCGGGCGGCCTCTTCCAGCAGGGGCAGGGCTTTCCGGCGCTTGCCTTCCCGGATAAGGAGCAGCCCCCTTAGGAAGCACAGGGCCGGGTCCTTCGCGGGGCTTCCGGCTTTTTTTTGCAGGGCTTCGGCCTGGCTGAATTCCCTGCCTGCGGTCTCCCAGTCCTCTATGCCGAAGGCCCATTTCCCCGCCAGGGCGTGGGCCTCCCAGCGGTCCCGCCCCAGGCCGAGGATCTTGGGCACCAGGACGCCCAGGTCATCGTAATTATCCGCCTCCAGATAGCTCCGCCCCGCCGCCAGGTAGCGGTCCAGGGCCTTGTCCCGGTCGCCCAGCAGATCGTAGGCGTTGGCGGCGTTGGCCGCCGGAAGGCCGTTGTTCCGGTCAAGCTCAAAGGCCCCGTCGTAGGCGGCCCCCGCCTCCTGGTAGTTCCCCAGTTCCCAATGGGCGTGCCCCAGGAGGCTGAGAAGCACGACGCTGGGCTTGTGGGTTTTCAGGGTTTCGGCGATATGATCCCGCAGTGCCGTGCGGCGGCCCCGCGCGTAGAGGATCTTGGCCTTTTCTTCCGCAAGGGCCAGCGCCGCGCCCCCGCCGGGAAGCGCAAGGGCGGCGCCGACGTACTCCTCCGCCTCGTCGTAACGTTCCAGAACCTGGGCCAGTTGCGCGGCCAGGAGCAGGTCTTCCTGTTCCCGCCCGGAAGTTTCCCAGATTTTTTTCAACTGGACCAGGGCCGGGACGCTCTGCCCCATGGCGGCAAAGGTCCCCGCCAGGCGCAGGCGGCTTTCGCGTGGTACAGGGTTCCAGGCGGCGCGGGCGGCCTCCACCTGGTCGGCGCGGGTATCCACCGAAAGGTAGTCCAGAAAAGCTTCCGCCACGTGCGCCGGGGCATCGGCCTGTCCGGCCTCGTAGGAGGCCAGGGCAAAGCCCAGCGAACCGCAGGTGATGGAGTTGTCGTCAACTTCCCCCGCCCAGCGGCCGTCGATAATCAGGATCACGCGGCCGCCGCAGACAACGATTGCCAGCTCTGCCGCCGAGCCGGAGAACGGACATTCGGTCCAGCCGATAAGGGCCAGGGGCGTGGTGTTCCGCACCAGGTCCAGCCGGAAGTACCCTTTGGATGAAAGGAGGGCCAGGTAGTAGGTCCCCCCGCCGGTTTGGTGAAAGACGATTCCGGCGGCCCCGTAGCCCCCCTTGCAGTCCAGCCGCAGCCGGGCTTTAAGCACCATGTCGCCGTAGCGGTACGCGGGGGCCTCCGCCCAGGCGAGGCAGGCGGACTTTTTAAGGCCCAGGCCCAGGCTCCGGGTCTTGCCCCCCCCGGCCCCTTTCGTCAGGTAGGCGTCGCAGGCGTCTTCCGGTTTTATTTCAAAACGGGTTTTGCCGGGTTTGGAAAAATCGGCCTCCCAGAATTCTTCGCGGATTTCACCGCCGGTGTTCCGCCCGCCGCCCCCTGCAAATTGGCGGAAAAAACAGGACAGGATACGATGCAGAAAACCGATCATATCAATGATGTACTGCAAAACTGTGGCTAAGTCGAGGGACAGGACACAGAGTGGACAGGACACGGAGTATAAACTATGGCTGTAAAACCTGCGGACCGCCTGCTTTTTGTTATCGCCCTGGCGGCTTTTGGAATAACCCTGGTGGTCAGATTGGCGGCGCCGGGGGGCGCGGAAACGCCGCCGGACCCGGAATCCCTAAGCCTGGCTATTCATCTGGCCGGGGGCTGCGGCATTGAGGCGGAAGATCTGGAATCCCTGATCGCCGGATACCCCCTTAGTTCGCGGAATTCCGCGCCGGGGGGCTACGACATCACCGTTAACGCGGAGGACCGGGCCCCCGATATTCTGATCGCCTGCGGCCAGTCGCTGGCCGCAGGGGTCGGGGCCGGGCTCTACCTTCCGCTGGACCGGTACTACAACGCGGAATCCGTACCCTTCGCGGCGGCGGGGACATGGGCGCTGCCCCTGGCCTCCGCGATGGATCTGCTTGTTTACAATATCCCGCTGCTAAGCGAGGCGGGCTTTGACCGGCCGCCCCGGACCCGCGCCGATTTTCTTGTGTACGCCCGGGCCGTCAAAGCCCTGGACGGGAAGGGGCCTGCGGCGCGTTACGGCCTTGCCCTGGGTTTAAGCCCCCGGGATCCCAGGGGCCTTGCCAGGGATATTTTCCCCTGGTTTTACGCTTCGGGGCTCCTCCTGCCGGCGGGGGGAAGGCCGGAATTCGGCGGCAGGGCTTATACGGAGACGCTGGAATTTTTTTCCACCCTTAGTGGCGAAGGGCTTATCGCGCCGGGAAGCTTCGACGCCGCCGGGGCGGATCGCGTGGAGGAGTTTACGCGGGGCGCTATCGCCATGATGATCGTGTCCAGCCGGGATCTCCGCTACATCCGGGGGAAGATGGGGGCAGATGCCGTCGGGATCACCCTGGTTCCCCACGCCGGTACCTATACCGGCCGGCCGGTTTTCGGCCTGTCCACCTGGTACGCCGGCATAAGCGCGGAAAGCCCCCGCCCCGATGAATCCTGGGCGCTGCTGCAGTACCTGCGGGAACAGAGCGCCCCGCTCGCCGAATCCCTGGCGCTGGTGCCAGGCACCGGGAGCTACGCCCCCTACATCTCCGTAGACCCCCTGCTGGACAAGGCCTGGAGCCTGTACGAGGCGGCGGAACTGGTCCCGGATTTTTTAAGCCCGGCGGAAGACCAGGACGGGGCCTTCCGCCGCGAGTTAAGCCGGATATTTCATTCTTCCGCATCTATGTAGATCCGGGGCACCCGTTTGCCTATGCCGCAGGTAATTTCGTAGGGGATGGTTCCCAGTTTTTCCGCCATAAGGGCCGCGTCGCCGGGCGCGGTGTCACCGGGCGCGGTGTCGCTGGGCGCGGTGTTGCCGGGCTGTTCTCCGAACAGGACAACGTCATCGCCGGGGGCGACGCCGCCGCCGGTTCCGCCCAGGTCCGCTACGCACTGGTCCATGCAGATCCGGCCGATGAGCGGGTAGCTGCGGCCCCGGATGCCCACGCGCCAGTTGTTGCTTAGGCCCCGGCGCAGGCCGTCGGCGTAACCGATGGGGATAAGGGCCGTCAGGGTATCTTCCGCCGCCGTCCAGGTGCGGTCGTAGGAGACGGATTCGCCTGCGCGTATGGCTTTGACGGCGGCTACCTTGCTGCGCAGTTCCATGACGGGCCGCACGGCAAGCTCCGGGGGCTTGGGCCCGGGGCGGTAGCCGTAGAGGAGGATGCCGGGCCGGACCATGTCGAGCCAGGAGTCCGGGTGGTAGAGGACGCCGCCGGTGTTGGCGGCGTGGAGGAACCCCGGATCGATGCCGGCGGCGCGGATGGCCGCGACGGCCTCGCCAAAACGCCGCAACTGGTCCCCGGTATAGGCAGTGCCGGCGGGCGAATCGGAAGCCGCCAGGTGGGTGGCGGTTCCGGCCAGGCGCAGGCTGCCGCAGGACAGGACGCGCCCCGCCAGGGCCGCCGCCTCTTCCGGACGGCACCCGGCGCGGCCCATCCCGGTGTCGATCTTCAGGTGGACCCGGAGTTCCTTCCCGGCGGCGCGGGCGGCCTCCGCCAGGGCGTCGATGCAGGCTGCGCCGGAGACCAGGGGGCTTAGGTCATGTTCCGCCAGATCGCCCAGTTCTTCATCGGAACACTGGGAAAGGAGCAGGATGGGGGCCCTTATCCCCCCCCGCCGCAGTTCTTCGCCCTCCTGGACCAGGGCCACCGCCAGGAAATCCGCCCCCGCGTCCAGGGCGGCGCGGGCCAGGGGGAGGGCGCCGTGGCCATAGGCGTCGGCCTTGACGGGGACGCAGATCTTCCGCCTCCCGACCAGGCCGGCCACGGCGCGGATGTTTTCCCTAAAGCGGTTCAGGTATATAAGGGCGCGGGTAGCTCTCACCTGTCCTCCCTGCGGCGTGCCAATTGCGGCGGAATAGCCGATAATCTAAACCGGCCCCGTAACGGTAGTCTTTTCCCTATGTTGGGAGTATAATAAGAGCGGTTATGTGTATCCATACACCGAAACGGGCGATTCTCTGGACGGGCGTTTTTATCCTCTTCGCCGCCTGTAATCAGTTGGATACTGTTCTCCCGTCCGTGGGAACCTACCGGGTAAACGCGCTGGTCAACCGTTCGTCGCTGGACGAATGTTCGGTTATCGCGGCGGGCGACACGGTTCTCCCCTACTTTGCCAATTCGGTGGCCGGCGATCCGGACCTGGCCAACCTGGTGGTGTACCTGGAAGATTCCGGGGGGAACCAGGCGGGCTACCGGGTACGCTACAGTACCGAACCTGCCGCCTCCACGGGCCTGGAGGCCCCTCCAAAAGTGGCAAATCCTGCGGAATCCGGCGATGCTGGATCCGGCGGGGCAGGGCCCGGTAAGGCGGAATCCGGCAGCGCGGGGGATGGCGAAACCGGGCTTGATACAACGGGTTCCGGCGCGGCGGAGTCCGGCGCTAAAACGGGCTCCGGCAAGGCCGGGCCCGGCGCTAAAACGGCGGCGGATCAGGCGGAGGCTGTCGAAGATCCGTCCTTCGCGGGCGGCCTGCTGATACCTGTGGACAGTTTTACCGGGCAGCTCCCCCCGTTCCCGCTGGCCGGGGACATTAAAATTGGCCGCTACACGATGGTGTTCGAAATCCGGGGGAAGCAGAATCTGTTAAGCCGGGTCGAACGGCAGATCCTCTACACCGGGAGCCAGGAATTTACAAGCGGGGGGATCCGCTACTACCTGCCCGGTCTTTACGGGAACAAGCACCTTGCGCCCCAGGGCCTTAGCGTGATGCTGGAAACCCAGGTGGATTACGGGGAGGATCTTGAGCCCTACATTGTCTGGTACAACGGCAGCCGGCGGATCGGCGAAGGTTATGTGACGGGCGGGACGGCGCGGCTGCTCTGGAAGGCCGCGCAGCAGACGGGCTTCCACACGATCCGGGCGGAGTTGTTCCCCTTTAAGCCCCAATCTGCGGTAAAGGGGCTGGTAAAGGAGCTTTCCCTGCCGGTATCCGCCGGGGCGGGCGGGGATTCTTCCATTCAGAGTGATGATTTTCTCTACTACTACCAATTGGCGGGCGATCTGCGGGAAACGGGGACCGGGGCGGAACTGGGCCGGGCAAGCGGGAAACAGGCCGCGTGGTCCCCGGCGGAACAGATCTACGGCCTTGCGCTGAAAGGCGGGGACGCTTACGAGGCTTTGCCACGGGCGCTGGACTTTTCGGCGATCTCCTCCGAAGGCAAGGCGGGGCGGCTCCGTTTCTTTGTCCGCTTTTTCCCGCTGGACGGGGGGACAATCCTAAGCGCCATTCTGGGTTCCAGGACCGATTCTGTCGCTGTCCGGCTTTCCCTGGCGGAAAACGCCCTGTACCTTGAACTGGAAGGGGGGGGCAGGAAGCTGCGGGGCGATCCCCTGGAGCTGGGCGGGGCCCGTAACTCCTTTGTCGGGGTGGTACTCGATGTGGAAATCCGGGAAACGGGTATAAGGGCGTCCTTTGAACTGGCGGATTCCCCGCTGCCCCCGAATTCCCCCCGGCCCGTGGCCGATCCCCGATCCGATCTTCCCCCGGAGGCCGGGGAACCGGAGGCCATCCCCGCCGGGCAGGAAACGGCGGACACCCCCTTCCTGGAACTGGAACTTGACAAGCTTCCCCAGGGGGAACTGCGTTCCTGGCTGGGGGATGCGGAACCGCAGACTGCGGTATCGCAAAACGCGGAATCGCGGGCCGCAGAATCGCGGATCGCGGACCGTGAGACCACGGATCGCGGATCACGGACCGCGGAATCGCGGATCGCAGAATCGCGGACTGCGGAATCGCGGACCGCAGAACCGGCGGGCGTGGAACCGCAGGGCGCGGGGGAGGCGGCCCCGAAAAACCCGGCCGATCCTGTTGGCGGTGCCTCCGCCTTGTCCCCTGTCGCGGCCCCCTCGTCCTCCCTCGCGGTTGCGGTGGTGGACGATTTTTCCGCGCTGTTCCGCGTGATCGAACCGGAAGACGTGCCGCAGGCCCCCCGGGAGGATCCTCCGGCCCTGCCCGAAACGGCCCTGGGGGAAGTTCCCGCAGACGGGGCCGGCAGCCAAACGCGGTAAATTCCCGCGCCACAAGGATCCCCCATGGAATCGACCCTGCTTTGGGGGCTGGATCTGATCCGTTCAATCCAGTCCCATGCCGGGCCGGCCCTTACCGTCTTGATGAAACTGCTTACCAATGCGGGCGCCGCCTCCGTCTGTCTGGCGCTTCTCCCCCTCGTGTTCTGGTGCTTTGACGAAGAAAAGGGGCTCCGGTTAAGCCTGACGCTGCTGGTTTCCCTGTGGATCAACCTGGTTTTGAAGCAGCTCCTGGCCCAGCCCCGGCCTTTTTGGGACGGCTGGGACCCCTCCGTGGCGATGGTCCGGGAGAGTACCAACGGCTTCCCCTCCGGCCATGCCCAGATCTCCCTGGTCCTGTGGGTGATTGTCACCTCCTGGACCGGAAAGAAGTGGGCCTTCCCCCTTGCCGTCCTTCTAAGCCTTCTGGTGGGGTTTTCCCGGCTCTACCTGGGCGTCCACTTCCCCACGGACCTGCTGGGGGGCTGGGTTCTGGGGGCCCTGACCCTGGCCGTCTATTTCCTGGCGGGGGCCAGGATCCGGGCCGCGCTGATCCGCGGGGGGCTGCGGTTCCGGATGATCCTCTGCTCCGGCCTGGCCTTTGTCATGATCCTCTACCGGCCGCAGGTTGAACTGCTGGTGCCCGGCGCCCTGGTTCTGGGCCTGGGCCTGGGTTACTGCGTCAACCGCGCCCGTGTCGGCTTCCGGGCCGGCCCCCGTGCCGGTTCCAAAACCGCCGGCGGCCAGGGCGCGGCGCGTTTCCCCGTCCTGGGGGCGCGTTTTGCCATCGGGATGGCCGGCTTGGCCGCCCTGGTCGCGGTCCTGGGCCTGCTGGCCCCGGAAGAAGCTTCCCCGCTCTACCCCCTCTTTGTTTTTGCCCGCTTTGCCCTTGCGGGGTTCTGGGTCTGCGCCGCCGCCCCCTGGCTTTTCCTCCGCCTGCGCCTTGCCGAAGCCGAAACGAAAACCGAAGCCGAAGCGAAAGCCGAAACCGAAACCACCCCGCAGGCTTCCCCCTAGATGCCCCCGCCTTTTTACGGGGACGGATCCCCCATCGCCGCCCTTGCCACGCCGCCGGGGGAAAGCGCCCTGGCCCTGATCCGCAGCTCCGGCCCCGGATCTCTGGCCCTGCTCTCCACGATCTTCTCGCGCCCCGCCAAACTCCGCGAGGCCGGGGGGAACAGCGTCGTCCACGGCTGGATCCTGGCCCCGCAGAGCCCCGGTTCCGGGAAAGCCGGGGAGACTGGGGAAGCGGGGGAGAGCGGGGGCCGGGCGGGGCTTGTCGACGAGGTGCTGGTCTCCGTGTACCGCCCGCCCGCAAGCTACACCGGGGAGGAAGGGGCGGACATAAGCTGCCACGGGGGGACCGCCACGGTACGGGCCGTGCTGGAGGCCCTTAAAGCCGTGGGGTTCCGGGAAAGCCTGCCGGGGGAATTCAGCTTACGCGCCTTTATGAACGGCAAGCTTGACCTTACGCGATCGGAATCGGTCATGGAACTGGTAAAGGCAAAGACCGGGGCGGGCCGGGAACGCGCCGTGGGGCGGCTGGCCGGGAGGCTTCAGGGGGAAATTGCCGCGTTAAGCCGGGCTTTGCTGGAAGCCCTGGCGGAAACGGAACTCCGTCTGGACTACGATGAGGAAGAACTGGGCCTTTCCGGGGAGGGGCTGCCGGGCCGGGAACTGGTGGAAGACGCGCTTGGGCGTCTGCGGAAGCTCGCCGCCGCCTGGCCGGGGGAACGGCTTTACCAGGAAGGGGCGCTGGCGGTGATCGCCGGGCGGCCCAACGCGGGGAAGTCCAGCCTTTTTAACGCCCTCCTGGGCGAAGACCGTTCGATTGTCACCGCCGCCCCCGGCACCACGCGGGACTGGATCGAGGCCCTCGTCAACATACGGGGGATACCCCTGCGCCTGGTGGATACTGCGGGGCTGCGGGAAGCCGGGGGGCCGGCCCTGGACCAGGCGGAAGAACTGGGCATAGGGCGGAGCCGCGAACTTCTTGACAAGGCGGATCTGGCGCTCTACGTCGTTGACGGGACCCAGGGCCTGCGGGACGAGGACCGGGCCGTCCTAAGCACGCGGCGGCCCCTTATCCCGCTGTGGAACAAGGCGGACATCGCCCCGCCGCCCACCCCGCCGCCGGGTCCGGAGCCGCCCGCCCCGCAGTTCCTGCCGGTAAGCGCCAAAACGGGCGCGGGCCTGGGGGAACTCTGCGCGGCAATAGAGGCGGCGCTGGGCGGGGGCATCCCCGATCGCGGGCAGGAGCCGGGCCTGGGGAGCCTGCGGCAAAAGGACCTGGTGGATCGGGCCCGCGCCGCCCTGGAGGAAGCCCTGGACCTGGCGGACCGGGGGGAAGCCCTGGACCTGGCCGCCCCCCTGCTCCGGGAAGCGGTCGACGCGCTGGGGGAGATTACCGGGGAAGTCTCCACGGCGGATATTCTGGAAGCCATCTTTAGCACGTTCTGCGTGGGAAAGTAATGGACTACGATTGCGTTGTGGTGGGCGGCGGCCACGCCGGTATCGAAGCTTCCCTGGCCGTGGCCCGGCTGGGCTTTTCCGTCCTCCTTGTCACCCAAAACCCGGACCGCATTGGGGCCCTGTCCTGCAATCCCGCAGTGGGGGGCCTTTCCAAGGGGAACCTGGTCCGCGAAGTGGACGCCCTGGGCGGGGAGATGGGGAAGCTTACCGACGCCGCCATGATCCAGTACCGGGTCCTTAACCGCTCCCGGGGTCCCGCAGTCCAGGCGCCCAGGGCGCAGACCGACAAGCAACTGTACCAGGCTGCGGCCCGCGCCGCCCTGGAACGGCAGAAGGGGCTTTCGATCTTCATGGACACCGTGACGGACCTGGTAACCGCCGGGGAAGACGGAAACCGCCGGGTGGAAGGGGTCGTAACGCAGCGGGGCCGCCGGATCTCCGCCCGGACCGTGATCCTGGCCGCCGGGACCTTCATGGAGGGGAAAATCTTCATCGGCGAGTACGACGCCCCCCAGGGCCGCCTGGGGGAAGGCGCCGCCCTGGGCCTGGGGGCCAGCCTGCGGCGGCTGGGCTTCCCGCTGGGGCGCTTCAAAACCGGCACCCCCGCCCGGCTGGCGGGGGATTCCATCGACTATTCGGTAATGGAAAAACAGGAGGGGGAAGAGGCCCGCCCCTTTTCGTTTGACCTGGACAGCGGCCCTGTGCAGCCGGCCTGGCGGCCCCCGCTGCCCCAGCTCCCCTGCTGGATCACCCGCAGCACCCCCCGCACCCACGAGATTATCCGGTCCGGCATCCACAGATCCCCGCTGTACGGGGGGAAGATCACCGGCGTGGGCCCCCGCTACTGCCCCTCCATCGAGGACAAGGTCATGCGCTTCCCCGAGCGCGACGGCCACCACATCTTTATCGAGCCCGAAGGGCTTTCCACCACGGAAATGTACATGAACGGCGCTTCCAGCTCCCTGCCGGAAGATGTCCAGCGGGACTTTATCCGCAGCATCCCCGGCCTGGAGGCGGCGCGTATCGTCCGCCCGGCCTACGCCGTGGAGTACGACTACCTGGACCCGCTGGACCTGTACCCCAGCCTGGAATCCAAGCTGGTCGCCGGGTTTTTTAGCGCGGGGCAGACGAACGGCAGCTCCGGCTACGAGGAGGCCGCCGCCCAGGGCATTGTCGCGGGGATCAACGCAGCGCAGAAACTGCGCGGCGCGCCGCCCCTGGTGCTGGGCCGGGGGGACGCCTACATCGGGGTGCTGATCGACGATCTGACCACGCTGGGGACCAGGGAGCCCTACCGCATGTTCACAAGCCGGGCGGAACACCGGCTGGCCCTGCGCCACGACACCGCCGATACCCGCCTTAGCCCGCGCGGCCGGGAACTGGGGCTGGTGGGCGAAGAACGCTGGCAGCGCTTCGTCAAAAAAACGGAGGGCCTGGAGGCTGTCCGGGACCTGCTGCGCCGGCGGAAGCTGCCGGACGGGATGCCCCACGGGGGGGAAAGCGTGGAACAGGCCCTGCGGGATTCCCGCGCCAGGCCGGAAGCCCTGTTCCCCCTGGTCCCGGAACTGGGGGGCTTCCCGGCGGAGTGGCTTGAGCGCGCCTGGCTGGACATTAGGTACTCAGGCTACATCGAAAAAGAGGAACGGACCGCCGCCCGCGCGGCCAAACTGGACGCCGTCAGGCTGGAAGGCGGCCTGGACTACTCCGCCATTGCCGGGCTTTCCTCGGAGGCGCGGGAAAAACTCAGGCTGGTGCGCCCCCTTAGCCTGGGCCAGGCCGCCCGTATACCGGGGGTGCGGCAGGGGGACATAGCCCTGCTCATGGCGCTGCACAGAAAAAATAATAATTAAATACTTTCCCAAAACCACAGGCTGCGGGAAAAGCCCGTCACTCTGTCATATTTTGAAGTATTTTTTGATGCAGTATTACTGTTTCAACAGCATATAAAAAAATAATACAAATACTGCGTAACATCCTTTCATTTAACCTGCTGCAAGTTTTTCTGTTGTTTCTTTGATGATCTTTTGAAATAAAAAACGAAAATATTTAAATAATTCTTGAAAACCTGGACAGTATGGCATTAAATTAAGTTTAGTTATTCCGGTTGCTTACGCCGTCAATTTTCGAAAACACTTCCAAAAAACAAGTTCATTTTTGGAAAAATATCGATAACCCGGGTTTGTAAAG